>JBFMDH010000025.1:107500-114167 GCA_040754075.1 Acidobacteriota bacterium | reverse complement strand
TAATTGAGGCGTGGTCATAAATGCTAAGACCCGCCAATAGAATAATAACCGCGCTTGAGCATAGCCAAAGCGCGGTTGACTCCGTAGTATCTCATTTTCCACAAATCGAAACTTTGGAGATGATGAGATGCTACGACAATGCAGTTTACTTGTCAGCTTGGTTTTGCTCATTGACAATATTCCTTTACCTCCTAAAAGCGACAAGCGAAAACGCGGACGACCCAAAGAGTATAGCGAGAGGCTGATCTTGAAAGCCCTGCTGATTATGATTATTCGTCGCCTCTATACCGCCTATTCGTTGCTCGCTTTTTTGGAGCAAGAGGATTGGGTGGCCCAACAGTTGAAAGTTTTGCTTCACGAAGATGGCAAGTTTCCCACCCGCCGCACCTGGGAACGCCGACTTCAGCAATTGCCCGATACCTTGCCGGCATTGATTGGTTATCTGGGTCGCCATCTGGTTGCTGTACTCCAGGCTTGGGCTCAAGGCGGATACGCTGTCGCTGTCGATAGTACAAAACTCGATACGGCGGGAGGCAAATGGCATAAAAAACATCGAGAAAATGGGGAAATCCCCCACACTTCGATAGACTGCGAAGCGGGTTGGTCGAAGTCTGGATGGCACGGTTGGTGGTACGGCTGGAAATTGCATTTGGCGGTCAGTGTCGGCAGTTTGTGGATCCCCTTGGCAGCAGAGTTGACGGTTGCCAACACGGCAGACAAGGAAGTCGCGCCCCTCCTGTTGCAGGAGATGCCCAAGCAAGTGCGCTATGTTTTGGGAGACACGCATTATAATGATCCAGAGTTGCGCCAAGCGTGCAATCAACGCGGTTGCCAACTGGTAGCGACCAGACGTGGGGCTTATCCACACGGTGATGGCGGCGTGGGTGTCAGAAGGCTCTTTCATAAACTGCGCTCGCAATCGATAGAGCCGTTCAACGGCTTGTTCAAAAATGTCTTTGAGTGGCGCGTCAAGATGCCAGTCAAAGGGTTAGAGAAAACCAAGCTTTTGGCTTTGGGAGCGATCTTAATCTACCAACTTGTCTTGCTCTATCAATACGAGCAAGGCAAGACGGTAGGTAAAGGAATCAAAGCACTTTTGAGGGCGGCATGATTTATGACCACGCCTCATTTAATTAACGGGAAGACATACGGTGCAGTGGTTTGGGTTTTCTGGATTTTACCGGTGTTTGACCGGTTGATGAGGTTTGGAAAAATTTTTTCACGTCGCTCAATTTTAATTCTCTATACTTTCCGAGTGGAAGTTTTTCGTCGGTGAGATGACCGATGCGTTTGCGATGCAATTTGGTTACAGAATGCCCAATCGCATCAAACATTTTTCTGATTTGTTGATTTTTACCTTGAATAAGGATGACTTCGTACCAGCAATTGCCACCTTTGCGAGTTTGTTCCAGAAGTTTGATTTTTGCCGGTGCGGTAACTTTATCGCCCAGTTTGATTCCGCGTTGCAAAATATTAATTTGTTCTCTGGTCGGCGCGCCTTTTACTTTAACATGATAAACCTTTTCGATTTTTCCAGCTCTGGTTAGTAATTCCGTCAACTCACCATCATTGGTTAAAATTATTAATCCTTCGGAATTGAAATCCAGGCGACCGATTGGATGCAATCCGCGTCTCGATGACGGTGGCAACAGGGAAGCGACCAAGGGACGATTTTTAGGGTCTTTAACCGTGCAAATATAACCGCGAGGTTTATTGACCAAGTAATACCGTTTTTCTTTTTCTGTACCGTGCGGATTAATTAATTTGCCGCGAACTTTGATATGGTCACGTTCACTGTCGGCTTTGGTGCCGAGTTCAGTCACAACTTTTCCGTTGACGATTACTTCACCACGAAGAATCATCTCTTCGGCAGCACGACGGGAAGCAATACCGGCATTGGCGATAATTTTTTGCAGACGCTCTAGCATAATAAAAATAAGAGATTGGTTTAGCTCGTCACTAAATCTTCAAAGTCTTCAAGGCTTGGAAGTTCTGACAAATCGTTTAAGCCAAATTGAATGAGAAATTCTTTTGATGTCCCATAGAGCATCGGACGACCGACGACGGGTTTATGCCCTTTGGGGATAATCAAACGGCGGTCGAGCAGGGTTTTAATTGCCGAGGTCGAGGATTTGCCGCGAATTTCCAGGATTTCAGGAATCGTAATGGGTTGTTTATAAGCAATCACCGCGAGCGTCTCCAAAGCTGCGAGCGACAGCTTAGCGGTCGGTTGCGCTTTTAAAAACCGTCGCACATATTCATTCAACTCAGGTCGGGTTGAAATGCGAAACCCGCCGGCAAGCGACCTCAGTTCAAGTCCGCAGTTTCTTGCCTGATAATCATCGCTTAGCTGCTCACAAGCGGTTTTAATATCATCGATATTTTCTTCCTCAAGCATGGCTGCGAGTTGCTTAGGGGTAATGGGTTCTTCAGAGACAAAAATTATTGCTTCGATTATTGGCTTCAGTTCATCAATCGTCATAGGGTTATAGTATGAGTCTGGAGTCTTGAGTCTGGAGTCAAAGGAATTAACTAATAAAATACCTGATTGACACCGAACCTCGGACACTGGACTTCAGATGGTTTCCGGTTCGCGTTCGACGATGACAATATCGCCGAAGGTTTTGGATTGTCGTAAACGAATTTGTAACTCTTTTACCAATTCTAAAATTGCCAGAAAAATGATGACACATTCACGCTTCGATTTCGCCTGCTCGAAAACCTGTCGCACGCGAACTTCGCTGGATTTCTTTAAGAATGTTTTTATTTCTGAAATCTTTTCGCTCATTGAAATCTCTTCACGGGCAATTTCGATTTCGGTTAAGGCTTTTTTGCGATTTACGACTTCGCGAAAAACTTCAAAGAGTTGAAATATCGTCGCTGAAATTTCCGGGTTGCTTTTGTCGGTTTCAATTTCCGCGCGCGTAAACACCCCGGCTTCGATTACCGCGCGTTGATGCAACATATTGGCTGCGGCTTTGAATTTCTGATGTTCGAGCAGTTGATAAACCAACTCTTTACGCGGGTCTTCAACCTGGTCTTCGGGAATAGTTGGATCACGCGGCAGAAGCATCTGCGATTTGATTTGAATCAAGGTTGCCGCCATCACCAGAAATTCACCTGCTAAGGCAATATCCAATTCCTGCATAGCCTGAACGTACTCCAGATATTGCGCCGTGATGCGCGCAATCGGAATATCATAGATTGAGACTTCCTCTTTTTTGATTAGGAAAAGCAGGAGGTCAAGCGGTCCTTCAAACATTTCCAGCTTAACCTTGTACTGGTTTTCGGAATCGCCAGGCACAAGTTGCCCGTCAACACCTGGGGGTTGGGCGAGGTCTGGTTGAGATTTAAATTTCTTCGCTGAATTTTCCATTTACTGAATTCTCAAATTACCTAAAGCAAGGGTTACCGCCATTCCATTTTTATCGCTTTTCTAACATCAGACATGGTTTGTTCGGCAACTTTGCGAGCGCGTTCGCAGCCGGTTTGAATGAGTTGAATGACCTCCTCCGGGTTGTCGCGCAATCGCCTGCTCTTATCGGCAATCGTTCCATATTTTTCAATGATGGAATCAGCCAAAGCGCGTTTTCGGTCAACGCAGCCGATTCGCGCATTGCGGCAATCATCATCGAAGCGGTCGGCAATTTCCGTCGTTACAAAGTAACGATGCAGTTGACAGACGTCGCAGTTTTCAGGGTGTCCCGGGTCTGTACGTTTGATGCGCGTGCGATCCGTTATCATCTGGCGGGTTTTTTCACGAATCGTTTCAACGGTGTCGATTAAATAAATTGCATTGCCGTAACTTTTCGACATTTTGCGTCCATCGGTTCCCGGTAGCGTGTGAACCTCGGTATGCAATGCCTGCGGTTCGGGAAATACATCGCCAAAAAAATTATTGAAGCGGCGAACGATTTCGCGTGTGAGTTCGATATGCGATGCCTGGTCTTTGCCGACCGGAACATAATCGGCTTTATACAAAATAATATCGGCAGCCTGCAAAACCGGATACCCCAGAAATGCATAATTGTTGAGGTCTTTGTTGGTGACGTTTTCGCGTTGTTCTTTATAAGTTGGCACACGTTCCAACCATCCAAGCGGTGTGACGGCTGAAAGAATCAGGTGGAGTTCGGAATGTTCCTGAACCGCAGATTGTACGAATATCGTCGATTTTTCCGGGTCGAGTCCTGAAGCAAGCCAATCGCTTACCATATCAAGGGTGTTTTGGCGGATGGCGCTGGTATCGGCATAATCGGAAGTGAGAGCGTGCAAATCGGCGATAAAGAAGAAGCATTCATATTCGCCGGAATCCTGCAACCGAATCCAATTTTTCAAAGCGCCTTCATAATTGCCTAAATGGAGATTGCCGGTCGGGCGCATTCCGCTAACGATTCTTTTTTTCTTTTCTAAAGATGTCATAACTTTCTAATCAATAAAGTAGTGAAAGAACGAGTTGAAATATTGGTAAAAAAATCCAACTGAATATCGGAGTTGTCCACATCAACGCAATGAGGATTAAAAAGCCAAATGGACGAATTTGAGCATAGGCTTCTGCGATTTGCGGGGGCAGGATACTTTCTAAAATGTGACTACCATCCAAAGGGGGGATTGGAATTAAGTTAAACAATCCCAAGGTTAAATTTAAAATTAAAAAAATACATAAGATGGTTGCAACCGGATAAAGTAGGGTTGAATCCGTTGATACTGGTGTAACGAATGTGAAGGGGGCTTTATATCCCCGTTGCAACAAACCGGCAATCAATAAAACCTTAATGGTAATGAAGGAGATAATTACAAGGATAAAATTGCTAATTGGACCAGCTCCCGAAACGCAAATATTTGCCTTGGTTTTCTCACGCCATAATAGTGGGTTAGTTTGAACCGGCTTTGCCCAACCAAACATCGCGATTCCTCCACTCAAAAAGCCCATCAACGGCAAAAGAATCGTGCCAATTGGATCGATATGAGCGATAGGGTTCATGGTAATTCTGCCTTGCAGTCGCCCTGTATCATCTCCAAATTTGTATGAAGTCCAGGCATGGGCGGATTCATGAAAGGATAGAGAAAACAAAAAGACGACGAACCAAAGTAGAATTTCTCCGGGCGGAATACTAAATAGATTTTCCAAATTTCCTGCTCCTCAATCAGATAAAGTGCAAAAACTTTTAGAAAGGAAAGTAGCCAGCAATTCCAATTGGGACTCTGAACAATTCACGATTCGATGCAATGAGCATATCCCCGTGGTCATCGAAACACAGTCCGACGAAGGCGTTTCCGGCAATAAATAGTTCGGCTTCGGCATTGGGAGTAATTTTAACTATTCCACGTTGTCCTTGTCGGCTTGCGGCAACATAAAGGTTTCCATCTTTATCGAATGCTAAACCTTGCGGCCTTCCTAAGCCTGTGAAAAACCTGGAGACCTCGCCAAGCGGATTAATTCGCATAACTGAATCGAAACTTGAAATATTCGGGCCGGTTACGTAGAGGTAATCATCGGGCCCGAATGCCAGATGATAAGCTGCCATGCTGGGTTCAAGAGTTGCAAAGGTGGTTGCTTCGCCGATCTCGTTGATTGAATAAATCGTTCCGTTACGGTCGCCGACAAACATCCTTCCTTCACGATTGAAAGCGATACCGGTGGCTACGCCTAAATTCAACACATAGGCTTCCGACTCTTTAAATGGAGTTATTTTATAAACTGTTCCGTCATATCGGCTGGTAATAAACATCTCGCCATCCGGGTTAAACGCCAGACCCGTGGGGTTGGTTAGGTCAGTTAAAAAAGGTTCGCTTTCTCCATCAGGAGTGATTTTGTATACCGAAACCGGAACTTTTTGCCCGCGGGTTCCTGAAAGGGTTGTGTAGATTGCGCCATTGTCACGGTCATATGCAGGGTTAGCGACCGGATGTAAATTGTCGGCAATCTTTTTACCGAAAATGAAATCAAACGGTTCGCTTTCAATGCCATCGCTTTCAATACTGATTTGAACCAGCCCGTCTTCCAAAAAGGAATTAACCGGAACGGGGGCGATAACTCTGGAAGGTGATGCCCCGATTGGGCGTGTCTCAATCCCATCAAACATGACCCGAACCTGACTGTAAGTGGAAAAATTGAAATGAGAACATGAAATAATGACTTCGCCGCCTTCAACACCAGCGCCAGGGCTCAGTTTATCTATAACCGGTCGAGACATATTATCCTTCCTATCAGAAACCATAAATCAGGAAACCTAAAGCATATTACAAAGCGCCGTGGCAAAAGGCAAAACCTCAAGGTGGATAATATGCCATCCGGCACTCGCTTAGCTTTTTAAAAATAAGGATTCCACCTCACTCAAGGTTAAGTCAGCTAAGCTATCAACAATTAAATCAGCGTGTGAAAGCTCGTCTCGTTTATATGAATTGGTAACCGCAACGCAAAGCATTCCCGCGGCGCGCGCAGCCTTTATACCTTTTATTGAATCCTCGATAACCAGACAATTTTCCGAATTCAATGAAGAATTTCCCTGAGATTGTAGTATTGATAGGGCTTTAAGAAAGGATTCGGGGTCGGGTTTTCCTTTGACTACATCTTCAGTGCTCACGATACCATTAAAAAATTCGGTTAAATTTGCGAAGTTTAATATTGCCAGGATTTCATCGCGTCGCGCTCCTGAGGCAATAGCAA
>JBFMDH010000025.1:0-102500 GCA_040754075.1 Acidobacteriota bacterium | reverse complement strand
ATGCGTAGGATAGGTGGGAGGCTTTGAGATCGGGCTTTCGGGCTCGGTGGAGCCAACGGTGAAATACCACCCTTCCTGCGCTTGGAATCTAACCTACTCCCGTCATCCGGGAGAGGGACACTATCAGGCGGGTAGTTTGACTGGGGCGGTCGCCTCCCAAATTGTAACGGAGGCGCGCGATGGTTGGCTCAGGGTGTTTGGAAATCACCTGTAGAGTGTAAAGGCATAAGCCAGCCTGACTGTGAGACAAACAAGTCGAACAGAGACGAAAGTCGGCCTTAGTGATCCGGCGGTTGCGTATGGAAGTGCCGTCGCTCAACGGATAAAAGGTACCCCGGGGATAACAGGCTGATCCTGCCCAAGCGTCCACAGCGACGGCAGGGTTTGGCACCTCGATGTCGGCTCATCGCATCCTGGGGGTGCAGAAGCTCCCAAGGGTTCGGCTGTTCGCCGATTAAAGCGGTACGTGAGCTGGGTTTAGAACGTCGCGAGACAGTTCGGTCCCTATCTGGCGTGGGCGTAGGAGAATTGATGGAATCTGGTGGTAGTACGAGAGGACCCCATTGGACCAACCTCTAGTGTACGAGTTATCGTGCCAACGGTAGCGCTCGGTAGCTATGTTGGGCAGGGATAAACGCTGAATGCATCTAAGCGTGAAGCCCGACCAAAGATTAGTTCTCCCTATGAGATCCGTAGAAGACTACTACGTTGATAGGCTGGGTGTGTAAGCACAGTAATGTGTTTAGCTGACCAGTACTAATTGATCCATAGGCTTGACCGTAAAGTTTGCTGGTTGCAAAACGGTTAAAAGCATATATTCAGGGATTATCAACTATTCGATTTTCTGAGAACACTTATTACGTTCTTTCGATTTTTCCGGTGGTTTTATCGTAGGGGTCACACCCGTTCCCATCCCGAACACGGAAGTTAAGTCCTACGGAGCCGATGGTACTGCACGGGAAACTGTGTGGGAGAGTAGGTCGCTGCCGGAATTTAATTTTTCCAAGAAAGCTCGCTTCAACTGGCGGGCTTTTCTTTTTGTGGAAATTCCAATATTGAATTTCCTACCTTCCGATATTTGATTTATAATCACCAAGTCAAATCAGCCGTGGTGGCGGAATAGGTAGACGCAGAGGACTTAAAATCCTCTGGGCCAAAAGCCCGTGCGGGTTCGAGTCCCGCCCTCGGCATTTAAATTTACCATCCTGGTTTCCTGCTAACCGATGTCGGTTAAACTCATTAAAATCTCTTGCTGTTTCCTTATCGCAGGATTTTTGATCGCCCTTGGTTTGGTGTTCATAAAAAATTTAATTGATTTTCCAGTTTATTATGCCGCAGGCCAATCCCTGCTGTCAGGAAGAACCGATTTATATGCTCCCGATTTTGCCCTCGGTCGGGTAATGGATTATCGATATCCACCGTTTTTTCTGCTCTTATTTCTCCCTCTCTGGCTGCTTCCTTATAAAGTTGCCGCCTATTTCTGGTATTTGTTTTCAATTTTTCAAATTATCGGCTGCCTGATTATTTTTGGTCGAATTTTAAACCAACAAAAAATTTCAAAATGGGTTTGGGCGGTTTTATTTCTTTCAACCGGACAATATTTTATTCAGGTTCTACATTATGGGAATGCCCATTTACTGATTACTTTTCTAACATTTCTTTCTCTGTATTTTGTCTTCACCAAAAAAGAGATTTGGGCTGCACTTTGTTTGGCAACAGCGATTACCATCAAACTCACGCCGATTTTTCTATTCGCTTACTTTTTTTTTAAAAAGCGATGGCATCCCCTCTTATACACAGGAATTTTTTTAATAACCCTCAATCTTTTACCTGCGCTTTATTTCGGGTTTTCAAGAAACAACGAACTCTTCCGTCAGTGGTTCTCTCATGTTGCGGTTAATCAGGAATTTCATGAAGCGAACGGCCCGATTAATCTTTCCTTAAAAGGGCAACTTCGACGATATTTTTCCGATATTGATTACGGACGGCGAGTTGATGGGGATACGCGATATCCGGCGGTTAATTTGCTATCAATTTCACCTTCAACTTTAGATAAATATTGGATGGGAATCTCTTTGTTTTTAATCATACTGGCTGGTTATTTATTTCAAAAGCGAATGCCTGATTCCATTCAGCAGGAGGGGATAAATTTAAAAGGCAATTTATATCTGCTCGAGACGGGTATTTTTATTAGCTTGCTGTTATTGATTGGGCCTTTGACTTCTAAAATTTACTTTATTGCCTTGCTTTTACCCGTTTTCGCGCTCGCAGCCGCTCAATTCGCTGAACAATCAAAATCTGTAGTAACTAGAAATATTTTGATAATTATTTCCCTTTTGAATTTTGTGTTACCGCTGCTGCCTGGACGTTCGCTTCAGCGTTGGTTGCTGGTAATTGGGGTGGATTTTTATATAAATATGCTGGTATTGATGGGGCTACTTTATACGCTTTGGCTTCCTGCGAAACTTGTTCCTCAACGTTATGACGAATTGCCACCCCCAATCCTAAAAGAAACCAAAAAGTCATAACCACTTCACCATCACCAAAATTGAAATGAACCAGTGAGCAGACATTAAATGCCACAAGCGCACCAATAATTCCTAAGATGATTCCCCAGCTTTCTACCTCTTTTCTACTGGCAAGAAGATTTTTAAGTCGTCTCAGGTCAATGAAAAATATCACCATCATGGCAATGTAAAAAACCAGGGCTGGAAGTCCCCACCAGGTGGCAATTTGAATTATCGAAGAATGAAAATGACCGGGTGGTAATTTGCCATTATTGTATAGGGCGTATTTTTCTCGAAAATCAGGTCTCCCCTCACTTCCTTTTCCAATCCCAGCTAACGGGTAGTCTTTAATTAAATTCAACGCCTCTCGCCACACTTCCAATCGATAGGTTGTACTCTCTTCTTGAAAATTTAAAAGGATATCTCCTCGTGAATGTTTAATGATCAGAAAAGCAAGAGGTGACATTAAAATAACCAATATCACAGCGGCTGCAATGTATCGTTTTCTGGAACTGGAGATAGCGATAATGCCAATGCCGATTGCCAAGCCGGCTATTGAGGCGCGCGTTGAGGTTAACAGTAAGGCACAAATGATTAAGCAAGCAGATACCAACAGAAAAATAGATAAGGGGGATTTCTTTTTCGGTTGACCAACTAATAATCCAATGCAAAGCAGGGCAATCAGTTGGAGAACCTCGGCATAAGTTTCATAGTGACTGTAGAACCCCGTAACCCGAAAATTTCTGCCGGGCGAGCCGGTGATTCCTAAACGGGCAACGCCATCGCCTTCGGAATTGCGAATGGCTTTCCGGGAGATACTCCCTTCGTCGATGGCTTCATTTCTCAAATAAGTAATTTGTATTCTGCCGCGCTCCGCATCGGCAATTTTTGCCAAATCATCAAGTGACTTTACCTTCTGCTTATCGGCTTCAAGAATCACATCGCCAACTGCAAACCCTTCTTTATCGAATGGCCCACCAGATTGAATGCTATCAATCCGAATCCCTTTACCTATGGCAACCTGACCGACACTGTAGGCAACGTTTCCTAAACAGGAAATAATAACAATAAGCGCGAGCAAACGGGCGAATCTTAAATCTTTGACATTCTTGTATACGAAATAGAAGGCTAGAAAAAAAGCCGGACTTTTAAGACCTTTAATACTGATATAAGGGACGAATGAAAGAAAAGAAGAAATCACACAACAGGCGAAAAAGCCAAGAATGGCAATATCCATTGGTGCCCGTTTCTGTCGGTATTCCTTTTTTACAATAAGCTGGGTTACCCAGGCTAAAAATCCGATTAAAAAAGCGGATTGAGTGACCGCTATCGAATGAGGAAGAAAGGCTGCATACAATATCAGCGAGAAGGTGATAATTGAATCGGTTAGGTTAATTATTCGCTGGTGTTTAATCTGAGGCTTTTCAGCGTCATTATAACTTATCAAAACATTTCATCCTTACAGAAAGAATCCTTGAGGACATTCGTGTGAGAGCTTTAATTTTATGATGTAAGTCGAAGTTAAGGCAATCGGTTTAGTATTTAATTGAGACAGAATATTTCCCGCTTTCATTTAGTCGGCGTGAGCCTGGTTTGATTGACAAAACCATATTACAAATCATAGAATCGCCGCATTGTTTGAGGGGGAACCCAGGTGGAGCAACTGAAAATGGTCTTAAAAATATTCCCGTTTCTATTAATCCTCATCACCGTCGTTTTGGTTGACTCTTCAACAGCACAACAGCGCCCGCTTCTCACAGAAGATGTAGATATCATTAAACCAGGCATCATCCGAATTGAGTCGGGATTTGAATTTCTTCAAGATCAAACCTTTCCGCTTTCCGGGTTGCGGGGGGATGTGACTAAGTTAGCCGATACGCGGTTGAGTTTCGGGTTAGCGCCGAATGTTGAATTTCAAATTGAATGGACTTTACAACAGTTTTTAACCATAAAAAGTCGTACACCTTCTGCGGTTAATCTCAAACTTGGCGACAATGCGACCGATACCAATGATGTCGGAGACGCTACCCTGTGGATGAAAATTAAACTTAGAAATGAAACCAAACGATTGCCCGGTTTTGGATTTCGTTTCGGTATGCAACTGCCAAATTCCAACGAAACGCGGGGAATTGGCACAAATACCACCAACGTCTTTGGCATGATAACTGCCGGGAAAAAATTCAATAATGAAAAATTAAATGTCTTTGGCAATCTCGGAATCGGCATTTTAGAAGCTCCGTTAGGTAATTTTTCTCAAAATGATGTTTTGCTTTTTGGCTTGGCGGGCATTTATCAAGTTTCAGATAAGGTCAATCTTTTAGGCGAAATTAATGGGCGGCATTCAACTCGAAAACATGCCCCGCTGGGTACTGAAGATTTTTCTACGGCTCGAATCGGCACACAGATACAGGCGTTGGGTGTGAGATGGAATGCCGCCGGTGTTTTTGGCATATCAAAAAATGCACCGAAAAGCGGATTCTCGCTGGGTGTTACCTATGACTGGGAAGCTTTCACCCCAATAAAATAATCAACTAAAAAGTAAATAAAAGTTGTAACTCGGTTCTGAGAACTGAGCGTATTACCCTGCATTAGAATTCCGTTCACATTTAATCAAGGAGGCGTTAGGAATGTCAGAAAGAATTCTGCCAAGAGCAGTTGTGATCAGTTTTGTCTGTGTTTGTCTATGGGGTTTAGGTTTTAAACAACAGGCTGCGGCGAACAATTTTTTTGAAAACCTGTCGATGAGTCATTTGAACGCAAATGAGTTTTCTGAAACCGGGTTTTCAATCCACGAAAGCAATCAATCCAATCCTTCGGGACAGGATGATAAGAAAGCCGAAGAGGTTTATAAAAACATCCAGATTTTAAAAGGGATTCCGGCTTCGAGAGTGATGGGGGCGATGGGTTTTTTTGCCCGGTCATTAGGTGTGAAATGTGACCATTGCCACGTCCAGGGGCAGAACGAAAAGGATGAAAAACCTGCAAAACTGGCTGCCCGGAAAATGTATGCTCTGGTGCGATTCGCTCAGGAAAAAGGCGCTAAAAATGCCTCTTGTTTTATGTGTCACGCAGGGCAAGTGAAACCTGAACCTGCACCATTTCTCGCCAAAGAGAATATGGATGCCTTGATGGCTGAAGCCGAAAAAGATAAACGACCTGCGGAACAAGCCTTTAAAAATATTCAAATTTTTAAAGGCGTTACTGCCGGCAGAGTCAAGATGACTATGCAATTGTTTACCAAGTCGCTAGGCGTCCAATGCTCACATTGTCATGTGCAGGGTGATTTTTCCAAGGATGACAATCCGGCAAAACAGACTGCGCGAGGGATGTTGACGATGGCGGGTGGCATAGCCAAAGATTTTTTCAATGGGCAGATGACCATAACCTGTTACACCTGTCACAAAGGGCAAGCCAAACCTGTTGCTTTCCCTCCGCAAAGACAGGGAAATTAATTCTTCAAATTCAGCGAGACTCCGTTTAATTCGAGAGTCTCGCTATCAATAAATTTCCTCAAAAGATTCAATTACCATTGCCTAAAATTGAAAAACAACCGCACTTGAATAATTTTTATTGAAGGGTTTTCAACGGGGGTAAACGACGATGTGGCGCATTGGGTCTTGCCCCTTACTTTTTGAAATCAAGCCGCTACGCTCAATATAAAGATGTTGCTTTTTGCGTATGTGACGAGGTTGTGGCGCAAGCGTAACCATGCGGCGATTTTCAACCGCTTCGAGAACCGCCTCCTCGACTTCCTGCATGGCGATTTCTTCATTCGCGGTATTTTCAGAACCCCCACCAATAGCCCTTAAAAAATTTTCCATTTGGGTGATGGTGTTGCTGCGTAAAACATGAACCTCAATGTCTTGACCATGAGCTTCGCGAAGTTTTGGCGATTGGCGTTTGGCGTGTGATTTGAGGGTTAAAATAATATCGGCTTCTTTCACATTATCGACAATCATCGCAGCAACGCCCAGTTCATCAATCGCGCGTTTTAAACGCTCACGGCTGATGGCGTAGGGGAAGATGCGAATCGCTTTTTTGTGACCGTTGCCATTGTTTTCTGTGTGTCGTTGATAAAGCGGTGAATTATATATGCCGTTGGCTGATTCCCGCTTTCTTGATTTATTGGATTCAGGTTTAGAGACAATGAAATTCCCGTCTTCATCGCGGTCACGGTTTTCGATTTGCGGTATATAACCACGAAGCATTTGATCAACGGCAAGCGTTACATCTTGATGAATACTCAAATTATCTTTGGTTTTAAGCTCGATTAATACGTCAAAAGTCGGCGGCGCTTTGCGTTCGAGAACGGTTTTCTGGGTTCCGCGTCGCCGCGCTTCTTCATCCGAAAGGGTCACTGCATGAATCCCGCCGATTAAATCCGAAAGCGTCGGATTGACCAGCAAATTTTCTAAGGTGTTGCCATGTACGGTAGCGATTAATTGCACGCCGCGTTCGGCGATGGTTCTGGCGGCTAAGGCTTCCTGCGAAGTGCCGATTTCATCAATGACAATTACCTCAGGCATATGATTTTCAACCGCTTCAATCATCACCGAATGTTGGTGTTCAGGGTCGGGCACCTGCATGCGTCTGGCGCGTCCGATTCCCGGATGCGGCACATCGCCATCACCTGCGATTTCATTGGAGGTATCCACCACAATGACGCGCTTCTCCAGGTCATCTGCCAGCACCCGGGCAGCCTCGCGAAGCAAAGTGGTTTTGCCGACACCGGGTTTTCCCATCAAGAGAATACTCTTGCCAGATTCAACAACATCCCTGATGATGTCCACGGTGCCATAGATGGCACGCCCGACGCGGCAAGTGAGTCCGACGATTTCACCCAAACGATTGCGAATTGCCGAAATGCGGTGAAGCGTGCGCTCAATGCCGGCGCGGTTATCGCGTGTGAAATTGCCCACACGGCTTGAAACATATTGTAAGTTTTGATGAGTAATGACCGATTGATTGAGATAAACGGCTCGATTAGGATAACGGGCTTCCGGCAGCCTTCCCAAATCCAGCACAATTTCAATCAATGACTCAGTGTTTCCTTCTCTTGTTAAAGCATCTTGAATTTCAGGAGGCAAAACATTGAGTAATAAGTCCAGATTATCGGTTGAAACAAATTCTTTCTTTGACAAAGATGTCACCACCTTTCACCTGAATCTTGTCGGGCGAGTGACTCAGGTTGATTTAAGTGTACAAGATATGGCGTTAATTTGTCATCAGCCAACAAGGGAGTGTATGGAATAAAAAATTGTCTTAAACCCGTTGGTGCTTTTGATGAGTAATTTGAAATTAGGTCTTGTATCACAATTGGAATACGGATTGCCTTGAATCCGGTGTTTGACCAAGCCTGCCCCTTCAAGATCGGAACCTGTTTCAAAAAAAGCCTTAATTCGGCTCCCAATTTGGTTTAAACCCCCAATAGATTTCCCGAAACATCGGTAAAAAAATTCTTCAATTTGTAACTTTATGTTCCGAATAAAAAATGGGAAGCGCGAAATTTCGCCAACAAGCCAACAAGGTTTTTCCATCGTTGAGATGACGGTGGTGTTTTTAGTCATCGCCATCATTGCTGCTTTTTCAATCCCGCAAGTTATGAATTATCTCAAACGCTATCGGTTGACCGTCTCCTCGCGCAATGTCGCAACCTCGATTCAACGCGCGCGATACCTGGCAACCTCAAATAATAAACGAACCGCGATTATCTTATCGTCCGAGCAGCAAATAGATATTGAAGAGTATGACCCGACAGGGAAATTGACACCCCAAAATAAAGGGACATTCAATCTGTCTCAAGGCGTTTCCATTGCTTCTGACGCTCCTAAACAACTGGCATTTGATGGGCGAGGTGTGATCACGCCAATGCCCAAAGAGAATCAATTGATTCGCGTAAACGGAGAGAATAACTATTTTCAAATTGTCACGGTCTCCCCTACCGGACAGGTAAATGTTTCTCCAATGCAGCGCGAAGAGAAAAACTAATTCCTCCCAAAATGATGAAGACAGGAAAGAGTAGAAGCTATGAATATGAGAATCCGAATTAGCAAATTGATTGACAGTTTAATGTTTAACAATCAATCAAGAAACCAATCAGGTGAAGCAGGGCTGACATTAATTGAATCCATGATCGCGATGGGGGTTTCCGTGGTTGCCTTAATCAGTATTGCCGGAATTTTTACCTTAGCCATGAAAACCGGTGCCAGTTCTCGCAATTTTACCACCGCCACCACTTTTGCTCAGGATAAACTGGAACAACTCGGCACCATCTCATTTCATCGCCTGGTTGATCCGGCCAAGTTGCATTCCAATCCCAATGCCACGGGTGAAGGCGATGCGTTAATCGTCGGAAGTCTCGAAGATGATGTAAAAGGGGAAGACGGAACCTACTATTACGACAAAATCATTCTGGCTTATGAAAATGATGTTGAACCGCAAGGCACGATAACCGTGGTCTACCCGGATGGTACAGCCGAAACTCGACGACCGGATGGCACCATCTCTAATACCAATCCTTTTCCTGAAGGGCGGGTCAATTACATTCGTAGATGGGTGATCCTGTCGAGCCAGGAAGAAAATCCAGCGGATCGTCGGCTTACGATTGCGGTGCGGGTGAAAAGTGAAAATGCCAGACCCGGCAAATCACCGGAACTGGTTGATCTCTACACGGTGATGACCAATCAATAATTTTCTGTGAGTGCATTCCAGACTTTTGAGGAGGCTGATTATGAAGGTGCAAAACAATCCAAATTCAAGGCGGCATCACGATGCTGAAAACGGTTTTTCATTGCCGGAGTTATTAATCTCTATGGTGGTGTTCACGATCATCATGGGTTCGATTATGACCTTGATGTTGAAAAGCCAGCGAATCTTTACTACCGAACAAAATGCCGCTGAGATGAATCAAAACGGTCGGCTACTGATTGATTTTTTAACCCGCGATATTCAGCAATCCAAAGAAAATGCCCTGGGGCTTGGCCCACGCTTCCGCTCGGTTTACTCAAATAATGGGATTGATGGAAAGACCGATGAATTAACCATCATCTCATCGGATACGGAAACCGGAATTCCCTCAAAAGCTTTGCCGCTGATTCCGGCATCGACTCGGGCATTTAACATTCTCGATAAATTTGTTGAATTAATTCCCAATACCGCCGGTGGTTTGGAAGCCAAGGATGTGGTTGCGGCTTTTCAGCCCGACGAACAATTCATTGTTAGTTCGGTATTACAGGATGGCACGATTCAATTTGATTTAATAAAGATCAAAAGCGCCGGATTAACCATGACCGGAGCGATGGGGGTGAGTTTTGAACCCGTCGAGTATGCCGGAATTAAACCGGAAGTTCCTTTTGGCATAACTTATATGGATGGCGCATTCAGTGTGCGACCGGCAACTATCAAACGTTATTTTATCGATAAATCAGATAAAGAAAATCCCTCGCTGGCGCTTTCAATCAACAGCGCTTCTCCGATGACCATTTCCAGTAACATCACCGCATTTCAATTGCGCTACCTCGAAGTCAAAGAAGGGGAGAGCGATGGGCAATGGGTTAAAGAGCAAAATATTTCAAGCCAATATCGAACCAATGCCATTGAAGTAACCATGACAGCGAGAATGGAAGACCCGGCGAAAAAATCCGACCAGATGTATACGCTGGCAACGGTTATCCGTCCGCGAACTACACCAACCGGAGCCTTTGGAAATTCCGGTGGTGGGGCAACCGCTGGCGCTCCGGGCGCTGGGGTGAATGGCGGCACAGGCGGCGGAAACGGCGGGGGCGACGGATTTGGTGACGGAGATGGCAATGGATTTGGCGATAATGGCGGCGCTTTCGGCAGAGGCAACGGCAGCGGATATGGTGATGGTTCGGGCAGCGGTGACGGCGGCTCACTCGGCAGAGGCGGATATAATCACAATGTTCGACGGATCGGCAAGACTCCAAGACTTGGCGAAAAATTGAACGATACAACGGTTAGAAAGCCATAGTGAGATAAAGATTGAGTATTGAGTTGCAATCATCCCTGCAACTTTAGGAGATGGAAATGATGAGAGGGGAAGTGGATTTCAAAAATTGGTTTTCAAAATTTTTTCGTAAAAATCATGCGCTTCATCTCATAGGCGCTGATTTTCCAAAGAGTGATGAAAACGAAAAAGGCATTGCTTTAGTTACCGTGTTACTGATTGCCTCGTTGTTGTTGATGCTTGGTGTAGCAGTAACTTTTACGACCCTGACGGACAAAGCGATTACCGCAAACTTTCAAAATGTAACCAGCGGATTTTATGCCGCAGAGGCTGGCGTCAACACCCTGCATCGGCTGATTCGCAGTGAAAAATTCGTTATCGGTTCGCTTCCTGACCCGCCGGTCATTACCCCGGGACAACCCTCTCTCAATCCGAATGACTTTATCCAGGCAGCCGAAAAACTCCTGACCACATCAGAAAATTTTCCCAACAATGCAGCTTATAAAACCAAAGTAAAAATTAAGGAAATCCGTATCCCCTATCCGGCTAATGACAATAATCCGGGTCACGCAGGATTCAAAGTTAATTTCCTCACGCCATTGTATCCAAGAGCCGGACAGGTTGAACCCTACTCGGTTACCTATGAAGTTGAATCTCTGGGTGAGGGTTTGGCAGGTTTAAACGGCATGGTGACGCTGGTTGAAGAAGGGGTGGTCAATTTTAAACTGATTGCCAAGGCTGAAGGCGGAGGGATTCGCGTAGGCAGTTTTTCGGAATTCGCCTTGTATATGGACAAGTTCGATCCTTTCAATCCTGAAGGGCCATTTATCTATCAAGGACTCGGTCCCGGTGATAGATTTGCCGGGCGGGTTCACACCAATCAACGCTTCGGATTCTGGTCAACTGCCGGTGGTCAGGATGCGCCGACTTTTCATGGCTATGTAACCCAGGCTTATCGCACCACCAGTTTTTATCGTCACGGTGCAGCGTTTGTCCCATCACCGGTTGATGCCGATTCGGATGTTGTGGATGGCGTGTTGGTCGCGCCGAAATTCCTTGCGGGCTTTGATCGCGGGGTTGAACCCATTCCACCACCAACCAATGCATTTGATCAGGCGCGTTCGGTGTTGGATGGTGGGAGTTCACTGGGCGCAGGACCTCCGACTGACAGAGAACTGCGAACCAATTTACGCCTGTCAACCGATTTACAAAAAGCCTTACCGGAATCCAAGGTTCCCGATTCAACCACACCTTCGCTTGAACGCGGGGTTTATATTCCGACCGATGGCGATGTTTTTATCGGCAGCGGCGTCTATGTCATGGGAACCGTGGATCAGATGCAGTTATTGGCTGACCCTGCCGGTAATCGTCAAACGATAAAAATTACCCAAGGCGCAAAGACCACAACCGTGACCATTGATTTGGACGCCAACACGACGACTATTGATGCGGGTACGGGAGTGACCAAAACCCTGAACGGGATTCCTCGTGACCATTCATTGAATAAAGGCAATAGCCGCTCGGCGGCTTCGCTCTATGTTTATGGGGACATCAGTTCTTTGAAAGGTCCCGGTCGAAATGCCGATGGGCAACCCGTACCGGCAATTGATTCGGATTTTGCCATCACCGTAACCGCAGGCGGCGTGCCGACAAATAATCCGCGTCAACCGGTGAGTGGCGGAAGCCTGACGCTAACGGGTGATTTAACTTATGAAGTTCCGGTTACCGATTCTGCCGGAAACGCCATCAATCAGGACGCGAAAAATGTATTAGGATTATTTGCCTCCGGTGGCAATATTAATATTCCAAGTGATGGACGCGCGCCCGACAACCTGACCGTTCATGCATCAATCGCGGCTTTCGATTTAACCGATGCCGATGGCAATCCAATTCTTGGGACGAACGGCAAACCTTATGGCGGACGCATCCGGTCAGACGTTTTGAATTATCGCAATATGCCCAATCGCGGCAACTTCACGCTGGTTGGCGGCGCGCAATCGAGCAATTACGATAACCTGGGGGTGTATGATGGACGTTGGCATGGCTATGCTTACAAAGGCAGATGGGATGCGCGATATGATAAAAACCATGCGCCGCCATTTTATCCGGGTTATATTGTCGATTCGGGAGAACCGACGGGTACGCCGACCGTAAAAGCTCAAACCAATATCCCGATGGTGACTTCTTATCGAAGAATTTATTATGGCTCAGTAGAAAATTCTCATTAAGCTTTCAGGAGCGGTTAAGAATTGATTAAAGCGCAAGGTTAATCTTGCGCTTTTTTTATTCCGGTAATTTATTGGTCGGGGTCAGGGTGATTTCTTCTTCGTCGGTTAAAATCACCTGACTTAATTCAGACGGGAGAGCCGGGTCGCGCGGAAGCGTTTCAGCGCCCCAGCGAAAATTATTTTCTGAATGAATCGGTTTAGTTTGTGCAGGGTTTTGTTCACCCGTAGTAAACAGCACATCATTGGGTTTTGCCAGACGACCGCCGGAAAATTGGGCAACGATAACCGTGATATTATCTTCGCCGCCTCTCTGGTTTGCCAGTTCAATCAACATATCACAGGCTTCTTTAAGCGAAGGCGCATCGTGAATGATTTGATTCATCTCTTCCGGTCGCACTTTATTTGAAAGTCCATCGCTGCATAAAACCACGATGTCCATATCTTTTACCGGCAACCGGTCGATAACGATATTCACGCCGGGCGTCGCTCCAAGGGCTTGAAGGATAACGTTTTTATAGGCGTGCCTTTCGGCTTCCTCTTCGGTGATATGGCCAGCCTCTACCAATTGCCCAACCAGAGATTGATCGCGAGTAATTTGCTGCAATTGTCCATTGCGAATCAAATAAGCGCGGCTATCCCCAACCTGTGCAAAATAGGCGTAGGCTTCGTGAATGCCGATGCCGGTAAAGGTGGCTCCCATTCCCGCACATTCAGGCCGCACCTGGCTTTCGTGATGAATGTGGGCATTTGCCAATTCGATAGACAGGCGCAGTCGTTCGGGAAAAGGGAATTTTGAATAGGTTGGGCTGATTTGAATCTCCAGCATTCGATCACGCACCGAGGCTACGGCGAGACTGCTGGCGATTTCGCCTGCCAGGGCACCACCCATCCCATCGCTTACCGCCATTAAAGACCCATAATGACTTTGTGAAAAGGTCGTCAGGTTGCCATCCGGTTCGCCCGGAATGCTCTGAGGCGTCCAGGTATCGGCTGTCGAGAGATTAAGGACAAGAAAGTTGTCTTCATTTCCTGGGCGAATTCTGCCCACATTGGTTTTTGCGTAAACCGCAATATTAAATGTAACGTCTTCCGGCATATTAAATTATTAACGCTGCTATTTGAGAAACACGAAATTGCCTGACTGCTTATTTATGGGTGTCTCTCCAAAATAATTTTACCTCGGTTCGCTGATTATGCTTGATTTCAATTCACTCTAGCAAGTCGAGTTAGTTGCATCCCGGCGATTCAATATTTGAGGATGCCCGGTTGCAATAAAAACAATGAAGTTAATCCCAAACCAGTGTGATAGAAAAAAGCTACAAACATTTATTCTCTTTATAAGAGAATACGTTAAGCGATTAAAAATACCCGATTTTCAGTCTATTTTGCTTAACGCCTGATCGATGTCCGCAATCAAATCCTCGACATCTTCAATGCCTGCTGATATACGAACCAGACCGTCGGTAATTCCAAGGCGATTGCGCTCAGGTTCCGGAACCGACGCATGAGTCATCGAAGCCGGATGGGTGATGAGCGTTTCAACCCCGCCTAGTGATTCTCCAAGGGTGCAGAGGCGAACATTTTCCAAGACTTTTTTGCCGTTCTCCAATGAGCCGGTTTCAAAGGAAAGCATTCCCCCAAACCCCATCATCTGTTTACAGGCAAGTTCATATTGCGGATGTGATTTTAAGCCCGGATAGTAAACCTTTTTCACTTTCGGGTGTTCGGATAAAAACTGCGCAATCTGTCTTCCGTTTTCATCATGTTGTCGCATTCTTACGGCAAGCGTCTTGGTCCCGCGCATCACCAGCCAGGAATCCATCGGAGAAAGGATAGCTCCAGCGGCATTCTGGATGAATTGTATCTGTCGGGCATCCTCATCGTCATTTAAAATCACCACGCCGCCCACACTATCACTATGACCATTTAAATATTTCGTCGTCGAATGCACAACAATATCTGCGCCGAGGTCAAGGGGTCGCTGAAAATAGGGACTCATAAAGGTATTATCAACAACCAAGCGGATGCCCCGACGGCGGGTGATTTCGGAAACCAGGCGCAAATCCGTGAGTGACATCACCGGATTGGTCGGCGTTTCCACAAACACCATGCGGGTTTGTGCCACGATGGCGTCTTCAACATTCTGAGGTTCGCGGGTATCAACGTAGGAAAATTGCAGCCCGAATTTTTTCAGCACCTTATCGAATAATCGAAAGGTTCCACCGTAGGTGTTATCGCTGACAATGACCTGGTCTCCGGCTTGCAAAAGCGTCATCACTGCGTTTATTGCAGCCATTCCCGAAGCAAAGGCATATCCCCAATTGCCGTTTTCCAGGGCTGCTAAATTTCGTTCAAGCGCCAATCGCGTAGGATTTTGTGTGCGCGCATATTCAAACCCTTTATGTTTGCCAAGCCCCTCTTGAGCATAAGTCGAAGTTTGATAAATCGGTACGCTCACAGCGCCAGTGGATGGATCGGGTTCTTGTCCCGCATGAATTGCTTTGGTAGAAAACTTCATTTCCGGTGTAATTTTCATCACTTTTAATTTAGCATAAAAATCTTACTTATGTCCGCTGATGGGGTGGATAAATTCAAAGTTGTAAGCAACGCAATCCCGTAACCACGCACCAGAAGACAAACAAGATTGAACCATTAAGAAACTCGCTTCGTATGCCGAGATGCTTGTATTTTCACGGGTAATTCGCAGTTTGAGTTCAATCTTTTGTGTAAAAGGTGGTAAATTCCAGGCAAATGGAGCCTGAATACGATTATGCACAACCGTTTGATTAAGCTTATTCTTCTCACAATAATTTTTGTATTGGCTTCGGGTTTTTTTAATCTCGAATCGGGTAAAGCACAAACTGAAGCCGTTGAACCCGGGGTCTTTCGCTCGGATAAATTAGAGATGATTGTGCGCGGCGGGTTTGGAAAAGTTTCCGTAAATGGGTGGCAGGGAACCTGGACACCCTTTCGCGTCACGCTTGCCAATCAAGGTGAACAAATCGTCGGGCAGATCAGAATTAAATCTCAATCCTCCATCAATCAAAATCAGCAGGGGCGTGAGTTCATCAAAACTATTCAATTGCCAACCGGCTCACGGCAGTATCACGAAATCCCTGTCTTTCTCTATAGCGGTGACAATATCGATGTGACGCTGGAAGCGAGCGGCAAAGTTGTCGCCCAAACTACGCTTGAAGCCGAGCGCCAATCTGGAATAGATGATGAATTAAATATTGCCGTCGTCGATACCGATACCACGACGCTCAATAACATTACCTCGATGATGTTGACCAATCGAGCAGGTAACAACAATCAAACGCCGCGAAACCCTTTTGAAAAAGTTACTGCTGAAAATACCATTCAGATACGTAAAGAAGATACCCCGCAAACTGCCAGCAATCCGCAACCTAATCGTCGCCGCAATCCCAGATTTTTCGGCAATGGCGATGTCACGGCACACCCACAGGTTATTTCTGCCGAAGATATGCCGCGAGATTTTATCTCTTATCAACCTGTTGAAGTTGTCGTCTTGGGCGATGCGCCTTTAAATCAACTAACCGAAGATCAGGCACAAGCTTTAAAGAACTGGGTGGCATCGGGTGGAATGTTAATTGTCACGGGCGGAACTGATGTTGCCGGACTGCATGCTGCAAAACTGGATGACCTTTTACCGGTAAGCGTAGAGAGTTCTGCTACCATTGCCGCGCTTCCCGAATTGACAGACCTCTATGGCGTTTTTGATAATCCCGCGCCGCTGGTGGTCTTATCTGCCAAGGCGAAACCCGATGCCAAAGTTATCCTAGGAACCAACGATAAAACGCTGGTTGCAGAAAACCGATATGGCAATGGTCTCGTCCGTTTCGTGGCGATTAATCCGAAATTGAACCCTTACCGCAGTTGGAATAATGGCAGATATTTGTGGTCTGATTTATTGAATCCGGCAATTGATCAGCGCGGGTTCTTTTCCCGACGTGGAGGTTCTTCAGATTTTCTCTACTCGCTCGCCAATATTAAACCGGCATCCTCCAGTTATTTTCTCATCTTCCTGCTTGCTTATGTTCTGGCTGTGGGCCCGATTAATTATCTGGTGTTGCGAAAAATGAAAAAGCTGGATTCCGCCTGGATTACCATTCCGGCGGTTGCCATCCTTTTTACGATGGTGAGCGTCGGGGTCGGGCAGTTTAGAAAAGTTGAGGGCATCGCCGCCGATGCCGTGCTGGTCGAATTTTTTCAGAAAGAAAGCATTCAAAATATTCGCGGGGGATTTTTACTGCGCGGCGAAGGCAAGGGAACCCAGATCGTAAACCTTGATGGCAAGACCTCGTTTGCGGTTGATGATAATCGCAATGGTCCACCTCCGGTTGGGAAAAATATTGAAATCGAACGCGAAGCTGCAAAACTGAATTTAACCGTGCCAACGACCAATGGAACGCCCGGTTATTTCAGCCTTCGCTCGGTAATCAACGAACCCTCAATGATGATTCGCACCACAGAGAATGGCACCAGCGTTAAAATAAAAAATCTGAGTGACAAGGAAATTTCTGAGGCAGTTTATGTGTGCAAATCGGGAATCACTGATTTGTTCACGATTGCCGCAGGCGAAGAGAAAGAGGTCGCATTAAACAATCCTCAATCCATCCCCTTTCCCGATTGGTACGCGGCTCAATTGCCGCCCGCCAACCCGGATGACCCGTCGCAAAATAATTATGAATCGCAGATGTTTGACGGGTTGGTTAATTCGATTATTCGCGGCACCGGAAAAAATAAAACCCGTTTACAGGCGTTCTGGGAAAATGAGTTGATGACCAATGCTTATAAAAATCTTGAGCATTCCATGTTAATTGGTTTTACTAACCATAACCCCGCGCCAGTTCATTTCAACAATGCCACCAATCGAAAAAGCCGCGCGCTTTATGTGATTTATTTATAATTTTCCAGCGAGTGTAAAACGAAGGTATTCAATAGATATTAATCAGATGAGAGAAATGAATTCGATGAGCGAAATTCAAACAACAGAAACCCAAACCACTTCGAGCATGATAAAAGTCGATAATATCTCAAAATATTATGGAGACTTTCCGGCGGTCAATAATTTCAATTTTGAAATCGGGCGCGGTGAAGTCTTCGGCTTCATCGGCCCGAACGGCGCGGGAAAAACCACCACCATAAAAATGCTGGCGACCTTGATGTTGCCAACCGAAGGGCATTTATACATCGGGGGGTACGATGTCGTGAAAGAACCCCACGAAGTGCGTCGCATCATCGGCTTTATGCCCGATAGTTTTGGGGTGTATGAAGATTTACTGGTTTGGGAATACCTTGATTATTTCGCGGCGCTTTATAAACTGCCGCCCGAACGCCGTAAACAGGCGACTTCGGATGTGCTTGAATTGACCGACTTGACGGCAAAATATGACGCCCAGGTGATGAGCCTGTCACGCGGCATGAAACAGCGGTTGTGTCTGGCGAAGACGCTTTTGCACGACCCGGAGGTTTTGCTGCTTGATGAACCGGCATCCGGCTTAGACCCGCATGCCCGTATTGAAATCCGCGAATTAATTCGCGAACTCTGTCGGATGGGAAAAACCGTGCTGGTTTCATCGCATATTCTCACGGAGCTTGCCGATTTTTGTACTTCTATTGGCATCGTCGAAGCCGGGAAACTTTTAGCCGCAGGTCGTATTGATGAAATAACCACTCAGCTTTCCGGTCATGTTTTATTGGAGATAACCGTTAAAGGCGATCCCACACTGGCTTTGGAAGTGCTGGCGGAACGAACCGATATTGCGAAAACCATGTGTGATGGTCGGGTGATTCGCGCCGAATTCACCGGCGATGCCGATGATGTCGATGACGTTTTAAATTACTTGATTGCTCGTCAGGTCAGATTACTCGGTTTTAATCGTTCGCAAGCTAACCTTGAAGACATCTTCTTGAAAATTACTCGCGGTGTGGTGGCTTAATTGGTCTTTAAGGAAATTTGTGAAAGCTAATTTAACAGCACAATTGAATTCAGGATTTCGGACACCGGACTCCGGACTCAGGACTTAAATGATGGAAATATCGAATCCCATATTGGTTAAAGAGATGCGCACGAGAATGCGTGGCAAACGCGCCTTCGTGGTATTGACTGGCTACATCCTGGTGTTGAGCGCCATCATCGGATTGATTTATTGGGCAATCAGCGTCAACGCGCCGGTATCGGTAAGCAGCATGGCGGGTCGAATCCTTTCGCCGGTGTTGATTTATGTGCAGTTGGGATTGATTTGTTTAATCGCCCCGACCTTTTCTGCCAGCGCCATCTCATCAGAACGTGAACAGGAAACCTTCAGTCTGTTGATAGCGACGCTGGCAAAACCAACCACCATACTAAACGGTAAACTCGGCGCTGCCTTAACCTACCTTTTACTGACAATGTTCGGATCATTGCCATTGATTACCTTAACTTATTCTTTGGGCGGTGTGGGGCTTGGTGAAATCGCTTTGTCATATCTGGTCATGATCGTTGCAGGGGTTACGTTTTGTTCGCTCAGTTTTATGTGGTCAACCATGATTCGGCGCGGCGTGCTGGCGCAACTCGTTAGCGTTTTTACAGTAATTTTTCTGGTGCTGGCGATGCCTGCGCTGGGGTTGTTGTTGACTGCGGTTGCCAATAATTTTGTCACCGGACCTTCAACCTCATTTCTGAATATGACGTTTTTATTGCTGCGCACCAATCCGTTTGCGGCAATTACTTATCTGGTCATTCCCGGTGTACCCAACCCCCCGAACACGGTTTTCTTACATTCCGTTCCGGTTTGGATAACCCAGGTGATATTCTATTTGTTGCTGACGGCTTTAAGCATTTTCATCAGTTTAAGACGATTGAATAAAGTAAGGGAGTGGTTGTAATGGAAGCAGTTGAAAAAATCAATCAATTGGCACGAAATGTGATGTGGCGCAGGCGTTTGCTCGCCTTACAGGACGCGCTGGTGCTTGGCATCATCATTGCCGGATTTCTTTCGGCTGCGGTGGTGGTTTATTTGCGATGGCAATTATTGAACACTCCCATCTGGTTGATTGTTGCTGCGATTTTCACTGCCGTTTCAATTGGGTTGTTGATTAAATGGCGATTGGCATTTAAAGATGAAAATGACGCAGGATTTTTAATCGACGAATCGCTTTCCCTTGAAGACCGTTTTGCAACCGCTCAAGCCATTATCAATCGCGGGAATCCGTATCACCAATTTGAAGCAGCGCAAATCAAAGACGCCGCCGGTAAAATTGCGGAAACGCAGGCTTCAACCATTATTCCATATCAATTGAAGAAATTTTATGCGATGAGTTTGATTTCGTCTCTGGTTCTTGTGGTCGCCTTTCTCATCCCGCAAAAGTCGCTTCCCGGCGGTCAGGAAATCGCCGAGATGCGCGAAGAGATAACCCTTGCCGGTGAAGAGTTAGAGAAGTATTCCACAGAGATTGAAAAATTCACCCCGCCCGATACGGTGACGGCTCAACTTGCAAAAGAGCAGGCAGCATTAGGTAGAGAACTTCGCAATTCAAATTATGACCGTGCCGATGCTTTGAAAAAATTGGGAACGCTTGAGGAAAAAATTCGCCAACGCCACGATGAGTTAAACAGCACACGGGCAAATGAAATTGTCGGAATGGCTGAACGTCGTATGCGCTCAGTTCTGGCAAATATTGGTAAAGAGGAAAAAGCGAGTGACAATAACCAAACTGCAATTCAAGGTAATGAAATAAAAGAAGCGCAATCAACTGTTCCTGAAAAAAGTGGCGCGAAATCTGCCAAGGTTCAACCAAAATCGGCTGAATCAAAAGCCGTTGCGACGAAACCGAATACTGCCGAGCCGAAAGCTAAATCAACCGAGACCAAATCAACCACCAAGGATAAGCAAACTCAAGTGGCGCAAACCCCAGGTGTTGATAAATCCAAAAAAGAAGCGACTGCAAAACCTGAAACTCAGCCGAATGAGTCAACTGAAAAAGGTGATGATTCTCAGGTCGCCAAAACAGAAAATCCCGAAAGCCGCAAATCCACCGAAGGGCAAAAGCCACAGCCGGAAAGCCCGGAGAAGAACCGTGAACCGTCTTCCGAAGACCAACCGGGAAAAACCGAAGCGGTTGATAAAGAATTGGCGCAAACTTTGAAAGAGGTTGAAAAAGAAACCCGTTCAACACCAAATGAATCGCCAAACTCCGACCCGCAAAAAAGTGATGGCGCAAATGAAAATTCGGAATCGACTAATCCGATAACCAGTACCCTCACCGAACAGGGCACCAAAGCTTTATCGAATGAGTTAATGGATAAAGCCAAAGATTTGCAAAACGGCAAACTGAGCGCCGAAGATATTGCCAAACTCGGACAGTCCGCCGCTCAATTAGCCAAAGACCTCGCGCCGCTTGCCCAGTCCAAAGAATTCCAAAATGCCCTTGAGCAGATGGTAAAGCAAATCAATCCACAAACTATTGAACAGGTCGCGCGTGAACTCCAGAAAAATGAGCAACTGCGAAAAGAGTTACAGGCGGCTGCCAAATTATTGTTGCAGAACCAACAGGTCAAAGAGATGATTGCCGGATTTCGCAAAATGGGTGAAGAGATGGCGCGGGAGCGCGGGCTTGACGAGAAATTGAAAGAGCAGGAAATTCGCAAACAACAGGCTGAACAGCAAAGCGAACAGATTACCTTGAACGCAAAAAATGAACCCGGAAAGCCCGGCAAAAACAATCCAACCGGAGGCAAAGGTATACAAACTCCTTCGACTGACAGCAGTCGCAAACTGGAAGGCAAAGGCAGAGAAGAGCGATTCGCGGGTAAATTGCAGGAGCGCCCACAAGGCGATTTCGTTTATACCAATAATCAGGCAGGGAAAGGTTCGGCGCGGGTGTCTTATTCAAATGCCTATCCACAATATCGTCGCGAAGCCGAACGCAGCGTTCAACGCAGTCAGGTTCCCACGCAGATGCGGTCACTGGTGCGTAACTACTTTGATGCGATTAACCCGGATGCCCGAAAATCGAATTGAAATTATCCAATCAGGCTTGTATCTTTCTGCTCTTTCATTGAACGAAAAGTTAAGAGGTGAATAAATGGATCAGAGAGAAAAAGACAGATTATTAAATAACCTACGCTCGTTACCCAATGAACTCGAAGATTTAATCGGCAATCTTGATGATGAACAGTTACGCTGGCGACCGATTCCCAATAAATGGTCAATCAAAGAGATTATGTGCCACCTGCGCGATATGGAACTGCTCGCTTATTTAGCCCGGTTTAAAAAGATGTTGAACGAAGACCATCCGTTTCTGGAAGTGGTTGACCAGAATCGTCTGGCTTATGAAAACGATTACATCAATCAGGACACCAAAGCAGCCCTCCACGATTTCAAAGTCCTGCGCGGTGAAACCGTCAATTTATTGGCGTCAGCTACAGTTGAAGATTGGGGACGAATCGGCATTCATCAAGCCGATGGGGCGATGACTGTCGAACAATTGGTCAATCGTCAAATCAACGGCAATGACATCAACCATCTCACGCAAATGAAAGATATTGTCCGATTGAAAATGCCCTGGTGATAAACCCGGTAGTCGGCAATCGGTAGCCGGTGGTTATATTCAGACGTTCCACCGACTGCCGATTACCGATTACCGACTACCGATATATGCAAACCTTAGGTGAAATCAAAAAGCGCGTTGAAAGTTACGGCGAAAAGTTTCGCAATCTCAAAGCCGAAATCGGACGAGTCATCGTCGGTCAGGAAGAGATTGTCGAGGGCGCATTGCTTGCCTTAATGGCAGGTGGTCACGTTCTGTTGGAAGGCGTGCCGGGACTCGGCAAAACGTTGCTGGTGAGGACGCTTGGTGAAACCCTCGGCTTGAATTTTTCGCGTGTGCAATTTACCCCGGATTTGATGCCCGCTGATATTGTTGGCACCAACATCATCGTTGAAAATGAAGCGGGCGATAAGATGTTTCAGTTTCAACCGGGACCGGTGTTTACCAATCTGTTGCTCGCCGATGAAATCAACCGCGCCACCCCGAAAACCCAATCTGCCTTGCTTGAAGCGATGCAGGAACGTCAGGTGACGGTTGGCGGAAAAACTCATAAACTCGAAGGCGTCTTTTTCACCCTCGCCACCCAAAACCCTTTGGAGATGGAAGGCACCTATCCGCTACCCGAAGCGCAACTCGACCGGTTTATTTTCAAACTGCTGATTAACTATCCGTCGCGTTCGGATTTGATTGAGGTTTTGCGGCGTACAACCAGTGAATCAATTCCTCATGCCACTCGCATCCTTTCGCCCGATGACCTGGTCGAAATGCAAAAGCTGGTTCGCGAAGTTATCATCGCGCCGCACATCGAAGAGATTGCCGCCGACGCTTTATTGATGACCCATCCGAAAACCGAAGGCGCACCGATTAGTGTGAAGAAATTCGTGCGTTTCGGCGCAAGCCCGCGCGGTTTGCAAGGGATTGTTTTAACCGCCAAAGCCAGAGCCTTGCTTGATGGTCGTTACAACGTCAGTCGCGGCGACCTTGCCGCAGTCGTCAAACCCGCGCTTCGCCATCGCGTGATTTTAAATTTTGAAGGCGAAGCCGAAGGCATCAGCGTTGATGCAATTCTTGATGATGTGCTTGCGGTGCTTTCTTCGATTGAGAAATCAGCCAAGCAAAATGATTAGTTGTCTCCAAAATTTTACCGTTGATAATGGAAAAAATTGTTCATTTAAAAAGTAATATTTTCAGAGACATAATATTGCCTTTGGTTGTGGCGGGGTTTTTCAAAACCATTTTAAAAGGGATTTTAGGGATTTGGCTTTCAAACCCCTGGTCGAATAGTTTGGCTTTTTTTATCGCTTTTAGTCTTCTGAATTTTTATTGGTATAGGGAGTTGAAAAGGATGCTCTTGGGTATGACGGTGTTAAACCTGCTCATTTCAATTGCTATTTTTTATGTTTCCTGAAATCAATTAAAAAATTTTAAAGTCATTTTTCACTTCAATGCCGAATCAAAGCCTTTTAGACCCCACATTTTTGCGCAAGCTTGAACTGTTGCGGATTCAGGCGCGGCGCGCTTTTCCCGGCAGTATGCGGGGTGAGCGGCGGTCTACCAGACGCGGCGCGTCCGTCGAGTTTGCCGATTTTAGAAAGTATGAAGCAGGCGATGATTTTCGCCACGTCGATTGGAATATCTACGCCAGACTTGAACGGTTGATGCTTCGCCAATTTGTCGAAGAAGAAGACGTACGCATTGATATTCTGCTCGACCAGAGTCAATCCATGCATTTTGGCGACAAGGTGTCAAAGTTTGATTTTGCCCGCCGCACCGCTGCCGCTTTAACTTTTCTGGGAATTTCAAGTTTAGACCAGGTCGGTGTCGCGACTTTCGATTCGGCGATTCGTTTGCAGAAACGCGCTTCGCGTGGACGCGGACATTTGATGTCGGTACTGTCGTTTTTGGAATCTCTGGCTGACGATAAAAAAACGGAATCCGTTCCTGCATCGCGCGAGGGTAAAGAATCGACAACTGATGAACGCAATCCTGAGCGCACGAATTTGAGCGCGGTGTTACGCGCCTATCAAAAAAACACCATAAAACCGGGCATTTTGTTCATCATTTCGGATTTTTTTGATGAAGGCGATTTTCGTCAGGATTTAAAACTGCTCGCTCAACGCCGTTTCGATGTCAATTTAATTCAGGTGCTTGCTGATGAAGAGGTCAGCCCTGAAACCGCAGGCGATTGGCTGGTCGTCGATGCCGAAACCGGAGAAGAACGCGAAATAACCATCAACGCGCGCGCCGTCGAAGCTTATAAAAAAACGCTCGCCAAGTTTACCGAATCACTTGAATCCTTTTGCCGCAAACAGGGAATCGGCTATACCTTCATGCAATCGAGCGCCGCCTTTGAAGAGTTGTTGCTGAAAAATTTAATCGAAAGCCGCATGGCAGGATAACCCGTCGCCCAAGCCTGAATGTGGACATTATTGATAAACCTGTGAGAGACCTTTTCAATCTTGCCAATCTGTTGACCCTCTTTCGCATCCTGCTGATTCCGCCCTTTTTGTATTTTATTTATATCGGAAGATTTGGCTGGGCGCTCCTGACCTTTTTCATTGCCAGCATTTCGGATTTTTTTGACGGGTTTGTGGCGCGAAAATTTAATCAACAGACCAAACTCGGACAAACCTTAGACCCTGCCGCAGATAAAATCCTTACCACCGCTTCTTTCATCGTGATGGCAATCCCGCATGCGAATTTTCCTTCAATTCCGGTGTGGCTTGCGGTGGTGGTTATTTTACGGGATACCGTTATTTTAATAGGCTCATTGATGGTTTACCGATTAACAAAATTCAAAGATTTCAAACCGACGACTTCGGGCAAAGTGAATACCTTTCTGGAACTCGGATTGATTGTCTGGTTTTTGTGGTTCAACTGGATGGGGCGATTCACAGTTATTTTGCCACTCTGCTATTTCATCGTTCTCGGCTCGGTGCTGGTTTCAGGCGTGAGTTACATCCGGTTAGGGGTAAAGGTCATTCGCGAACATCAGTCAACCAAAATTCTCCGACAAACAAAATCATGATAATCTCTTCCTCCAATTTTTAATTCACTTCGGTGAGGCAATCCTATTGGTCATAAAATCGCTCATCCTGACTTTGCTCTCCGCTTTGCTTGTCGGTTTCACAGTGCTGGCGATGCGGCATGAATATGTTGGCATTCGTAAAAATTTTGCTGATGAAAATTATCTGCAATCCAAAGATTGTCTCTCCTGTCATCAAGACCATTTTGCTTCGTGGGCGAAAACCCATCACAGCCGCATGACTCAGGAAGCCCGCCCGCAAACCCTGCAAGGCGATTTTGAAAATCAGAACACGCTTGAATACCTCAACGTGAAAGCGCGCATGGAAAAACGCGGCGATAAATTTTTCATGACCTTCACCCAGCCCAACGGACAAGCGCAAACGTTCAGTGTTGATCGAACGGTCGGGTCGCGGCGCATCGAACAGTATTTATCGAAACAAACCGGCAAATATATTCGCCTGCCTTTAGCGTATGATTTGCTGAATCGCCGGTGGATGAATTTAAACGGCTCGTTTTTTTATCCCGATGGAGAAAATTTTTTCCAACATCAAAGCGACTGGGATGGCAATTGTGTATTTTGTCATAACGTCAAAGCCCAACCGCAAATCAATTTTCAGACCCGGCAATTCAACACCGAAGTCTCAGAACTTGGCATTGCCTGTGGCGCTTGTCACGGAGCAGCAGCCGACCACGCAGAAAAAGCAAGCTCGCCGTTTACCCGAACCCTTTGGCAATTTGATAGAGAAGCTGAGAAGAATATTGTCAATCCGTTGAAACTTTCTGCCGAACGTTCAATGCAGATTTGCGGACATTGTCATGGTCAACGCATACCGGTTGAGTTGAACCGCATACAGGAAATTCTGCAACGCGGCGATCCTTACAATGCCGGTGACGATCTCGCGAAAATTTATCAACCGGTTCAACGCGATACCATGGTCGGCAATTATTCGTTTGCCAATCGCTTCTGGGCGAACGGTTCGCCGCGACTTACGGCTTATGAATATCAAGGTATCTTGCGGTCAAAATGTTTTATTGAAGGCGACCCGAAAAATAAAATCAATTGTCTGACTTGTCACAGCATGCATGGCGGAGATGTGAAGGGTCAGATTACCGAAGAAAATCGCACTAACAAACCTTGTCTTGAATGTCATGATGAATACAATTCGGGAAAGGCGCTAACCGAACACACCAGACATCAAGCGGATTCTTCGGGCAGCAGTTGTTACAGTTGTCATATGCCGCGTGTGGTTTACGGGGTGATGTCGATTCATCCGACGCATGACATCACGGTTCCCAATCCTCAGCTTACGATTTCTCAGTCGCTTCCGAACGCCTGCAATCAATGTCACCTGGATAAATCGGTGAACTGGGCGATTGCCCAGTCGCGCAGCCTCTGGCAGACAAAATTTTTCAATCTTGAAAACCATCCCGACAAACAGTTTGATATTCCCGAAGGCGTTCGCGGTTTATTTTCCGGTGACGCATTGACCAGAGGGTTAATGGCGGAATCGCTGGGTGGCGGAGGCAATCCGCATATTGATTGGCGTTGGAGCGCGCCTTACTTAGTTGAAGCCTTAACCGATAACTACCCGATTGTTCGTTATTTTGCGGCGAACGGATTGGCAAAGATCAATGAGCAGTATTTGAAAAATGCCGGACTTGAAAAACCGGATTATCTAGGCTCACAAGCGATGCTGCAAAATTCTTTACTGCAATGGCGGCAAAATGTTCAACGATTAAATTCACAAAAACCCGATGAATTTTTTTCGTTGGTTCAACAATTGAAATCAATGCGTCGTGATGTGGATTTGGAAGTTGGCGAGTAAGCATGCTGATTTGAATCGAAAACGGGGAAGGATTTCTTATCAACTGAAAATAATTTGAAAGGCATAAATTAATAATTGATGGCAAGCGATGAAAAATCACTTGGATGGTTAAAGCCCATGTTGGTTCAAGGCTGGGCATCAATCGCCTTCTGGATGATGTTTGGATTGTTGTTGGAAGGGCTGATTGGCTATAAAATTCCGGCTTATCTGGAAGACGCGCAACGGCGCGAACTTTTTCGCCTCGCTCATACTCATGGAACACTACTCGGATTGTTGCTGGTCATCGGCGCATTGTGTGCCAAAAATTTCGCTCTGGAAATTGTTAAAGCGCCGCGTGTGGCTTTAAGGCTCGGAGTGGTTTTAATGCCCTTGGGATTTTTTCTTTCAGGAATCCGGCATACAGAAACCGACCCGGGGCTTGCCATCTGGTTGGTGCCGGTTGCCGCGTTATTAATCATTTGGGCAGCCATCGCTTTTGTATTGGCTTTGTTGAAATTTAATGATGAAAAAGGGCAATAATATTTGAGACGTACAAAAAACGGGAATTAACATGGCGTATCGTTACAAAGCGATGGTTGTTGAACAATTGGTTAAACACGGCATCATGCCCGACGGGCAGACTTCACCTGAAGAAATCCGCGAATTTATCAACGACCTGTATCTAATTGAAATTCGCAAATTGAGAAAACAATTGCTCGACGGAAAAATTCGCAAAGCCGATTATGCGGGACAGGTGTTAAAGCTCAGACAACGCTACCCGATTTTATCTTTACCGCTGCAATTCTGGTTGGAAAAAACTGAAGAATAATACGCATTTTCTTTTGAAGATTAGAATGGTTTGCGATTGAGTTTACTCAGCCGCTGTTGAGGAAGCGGTCTTTGACCGCGTTTCCCGTCATACGCGGTCAAAGACCGCTTCCTCAACTTGAGTAAATCGTTTTGCAAACGGCTATAGAATGGTTTAGCGAGCGGTCTTTGACCGCGACCGGGGAAATTGGAAGGAAGAAAAAGAGGCGCAGATTCAATCTGCGCCTCAAGTTTTTAGAAATCGATTCGCGCACCGATTTGGATAACTCGTGGTCTGTAAAATCCATTTGCAACGCCAACGAGTTGACTGGTAATGACCCCGAAACTGGCTCGGTTGTTCAAGTCAAGTGACGGGTCGGCAAAATTGACATGGTTGAAGATGTTGAAGAAATCGAAGCTAAGTCCCAATTTTACCTTTTCGGTAATTCGTGTCTGTTTACCGAATGACATATCGAATTGCCAACGTGTTAATCCGCGCAACACACCACGACCGCTGCGTCCGTCCTCCGAGATGTTGATGCGTCGGAAATTCTTATAGACATTTTCAGGATTGGCGAACAGGTTCAAACCGGTTCCGCGATTAGCCGGGTTGCCGGCGGTTCCAATGCCATCCGCGCCGCTCACACCGCTTTGCAAGCTGTTGCCATAGTCCGGTTTTTGAAGCGGAATTGCCCCGGTGCCGGTTCCGAAGATGGCTCCGGCTCCGAATACCTGAAATCCTTGAACGACAGTGAGCGGTCCACCGCTTGCCGCCTGCCAGATTCCCGAGGCATACCAACCACCGATAATATTGTCCAACCAGTTGCCGGTGCTGAAAGCTCTGCCTCTGCCGAACGGCAAATCGTAAACGAAATTGGCATTAGCAATGTGCGTGCGGTCGAAATCTGATGGCGCATAATCAATGTCGCCATCAAAGCTGCTTGAAAATTGCGACACAAAATTCTGTATGCCGCCAATCTGGTCAAGCGACCGTGAAAGGGTGTAATTGAAATCCATCGTCAAACCTTTGGAGGTTCGCTTGTGCAGGGAAACAAAGAACGCATTGTAATTTGATCTTCCCAGACTGGTACGAACAAACAGGTCGAGCGATTGTTGATTGTTATAGGATTTCGGCGCGATGAAATCCAAAAATGTATTCCACAGGTTATTGATGTTTCCGGCAATGAAATCACCGGTGACCTGACCCGCGATAAATCGTGTTGCCCCGATTGCCGCAAAAGGCGTTCCCGCCAGTTGGTTTTCAAACCAGGGTTGCGGAGTTACCGAACCCGGTGCCACTCCGTTTCTCAATTGTCCGGCAACGCTATCGAATGCCTGTGCAAAAGTTTGACCGGAAGTTTTATCTTTGAAGAAATACGGCGCTGAATTGAGGTTCACATTTTGAATCAGGTTACGCGCGAACCTGCCGATGTAGCCAACTTCGATTAGCATTTTACCGGGCAATTCCCGTTGAATCGAAAAATCTACTGAATGATTGTAGGGGTCGCGAATCACCGGGTCCATTGTGAACGAAAGCAACTCACCGAAAGGTTTTGCAGGGACAACCGGGGAGACGGCTGCGGTATTTACCGGCACCGGGATATTGCCATCAATGCCTGCGCGAAAGGGCTGTCCTGCGGAATTTTTCGGCGCGCGAAAGTTTAAGGTCTGTGCGAATCCTACCCCAAGCATCGGCACAACGACGCTTGAAACGGTGTTTACGCGGTCATAAAGCAAGGCATAACCGCCTCGAATAACCGTGTGATTATCGCCGAAAAGTTTGCCCAATAGACCGGATTTGTATGCCGGTTGCCACGAGAGTGCAAAACGCGGCGAGAAATCTTTGCGATTGATGTCGAATACGCCGACTCTGCCGGTCTCCTTAATTGGAAGGTAGGAAATATCGGGATTAAAAATTTCTCCGTTTTCGGCTGCGGCGCGTTTTTGCTGCAAATAATCCGCCGCTTCAATCAGTTGACCCGAATCTTTGTAGGCGAGGACGGTTTGCCTATCGAGTTCGTCTTTGGGTGGAGTGTGCCACTGATAGGTAAGTCCGTATGAAAGGGTAAAGTTGGATTTGATGCGCCAGACATCCGAGAAATAAAATTCCCAATGTCTAAGCGTGGTGTCGTTGACTAATCCGGTTCCCGGCGGCAGCGGTTGCAGGGAACCGTCGCGCACTGCAAGGTAAGAGACACTGTCAACGATGCCGAGCAGCGAAGCATAAAACTGGTTGTAACGGCTGAGGTCGGATGATTGTAGACAATTTTGGGTGACTGCTCCGCCACAAGTGGGTGGACGTTCACCGGCACTAATCTGGACATTGCCTGCTGCGCCGATTGAAGCAACCGGAGTGGCGACGGAGCCGATGACTTTATCATCGCGATAATGAAATGTGGTGATGTAACGCAGATTGCCGCCGAATTGCACCGTGTGTGAACCTTTCGACCAGGTGGCGTTGTCAATAAATTGCCAGTTGCCTCCTGATAAGGATTGTTCACGGGCGCGTTGGGTATCAACGTCAATGGCTTCATCTAACAGTGCAACTGCCGGATTGGAATCTGCTGCGCTGGGCGCAAGATTGACCGAAACATTAAATCCGGCAATCGTCGTCGGGGAAATTCTTTCGAGAATAAAATTGTCAAACGAATGCCCGATGCGAACTTCATTCACCAGATTCGGTCGCAGAGTTCCGGTGAGTCCAAAGGTTAAATTTTTCGGTCGTTCCGAAACCTGATCGCCGCCTTTGAGGTTGATAAGGTCTACTTGATTGGCGTTTATTTGAATATTTCTTGAAAGCGCGCCTTTGGCTTCAAATGACCAATTCTGGTTTATCTGGTAATCGAGCCGCAGAACCCCATAATCAGACCTTAAATTCGCCGCCACATTAGAAGTAAACCCGCTGGTATTTAATCCGTCTCCAAAACCTGAATTGTTGGGTTTGGGTAGGGTGTTGAGGTAGCTGAGAATTTTCGCATTGGCTCCGAGAGCGCGCGGGTCAAAGGTTCGCGGATTGACGGTAAACACCGCTCCCGAGGCATCGCGAAACCGCAGTTGCCCGGCTCGAAAGCTATCGGTTGGAACCACGCGGTTAATCTGTTGCGTGCCGGGTAATCGTCTGCCTTCATAGTTGCCGAAGAAAAAGACTTTCTCTTTCCAGATCGCCCCGCCGAGTGAAAAGCCGAAACGATTATCGATGAGCGGTGGCCTTGGCAATTTCAAACGATTATTCGTCCATGAGTTGGCATTTAAATTATCGTTTTGATGATATTCATAAGCCGACCCATGATATTGATTGGTGCCACGTTTGGTAACCAGCGTTACCTGTGCGCCACCTGATCGTCCGAATGTCGCGTTGGGATTGGCTACGGTTACACGGAATTCTTCCACCGATTCGGTCGGAGTCGGAATGACGGTGGCAAAGGAACTGCGAAATCCTACATTGTCGGTTACATCAATTCCGTCAAGACTGAAGGTGTTCTGGTCGCCACGCGAACCTGAAGTTTCACCGGTCGGCGAGATTGCCGGTTGCAGTTGCAAGAGTGAAGTCACCTGGCGGTTGGCATTCGGTAATCGCTGGATTCGGTCACTCTCAATCACATTGCCAACTGCCGAATCATCTTTTTGCAATTGAACTTCACCGGTTGCTGTAACCGTAACTTGTTCGGTGGTGCCACCGGCTTGAAGCGAGATATCGACGTTGGCGGTTTTCGCAATTTCGGCTTTGACTTCGGCAACAATCGTGGTGCGAAAACCTTGCGCGGTAACGGCGATTTCATATAGTCCGGGTTCTACGTTTGGAAAGACATAGCGCCCTTCGGAATTGGTAGCATCGGTTCTTTCAGTTTTGGTTGCTTTGTCAATCAGTTTGACGGCTGCACCGGCAACGATTGCACCTTGTGAATCCGATACCACCCCTGAGATTCTTGCGGTAGTTGCGGTTTGCCCAAATGCCTGCAAGGGCAAAAGCGAGACCACCAAAGCGAAAATTAAAAAGCGAGCAGCTTTCATGATTATCCTCCTTCTCCAAGAATGAGACTAAAAACTACGCAAGATGTAACGGAATGAGACCGGATTAAAAAAAAGAAAAAGACTGAAAAAGCTTTATGAGAACGATTACACTGTCCAGATTTTCGATAATACACGCTTGAAATTGCCGCCGAGTATGCCTTCGATTTCCGAATCCGAATATTTTCTGCGAATGAAGCCTTCGGTTAAATCGAACATGCGTTTGGGGTGATTGACCCCTTCAATATCGATTTTTTCGCGAAACCCGTAACTGCCTTTATAACCGGCGCGAAGTTGGCGATTGAGTTCCGGCGGCATGGCATCATAACCGTATAAATCAATATCGCTGCCGATGCCCAGATGCTCTGAGCCAATCAATTTTCTGACGTGGTCGAAATGGTTGAGATAGTCTTCAATGGATGTGGGTTCGTCATTTTTGACAAACATCCGCACCCCGGTTATGCCCATCACGCTTTCGGCAGCGCCAACTTTTTTAATCGCTTCATCGGTTTTACAACGCGGATGTCCAGGACACAGCGCGCGACAATTGGAATGGGTAATCAGCACGGGTTTTTTGGATAGTTCAAAGGCATCAATCGTTGTGCGGTCGCCGCAATGCGAAACGTCAATCGCCATGCCGACGGTGTTCATGCGGTCGATAATCATTGCGCCAAAATCGCTGATGCCATCATCGCGCCGTTCGGTTGAACCATTGCCGATTAAATTTCTTGAGTTATAGGTGAGTTGCGAAACCCTCTGTCCGAGATTGCGGAAAAAATTGACATCATTGGGCACGCGAAAATGATCGGCGTTTTGCAAGCCAAGCAGGATGCCGACCTTGCCGGAATTTTTTACGCGCTCTAAATCTGCGGCGCTATCGATGCGCATAAAATGCTGGTCGTGATTTGCCAGAAAACCATTCCACAAGGCAAAAAACTTTAACACCTCTGAGTAAGCTTCTGTGCCTCCCATGCCAATCGCAATATGAAAAACCTTGATGCCGGATTCTGTGAAAGGTTTGAGGTCTTCAGCAGTAAAACTTTCAGGGTCGCGAAACCACTTGTCCTGTTTGGGAAAGTTGAGCGTCAAAGGACTGAGCATATCAATCACCGTCGCGCGCTTCATCAAATCAAGGGTTCGGGTTGAATACTCGGTGTTGGCGTTGGCAAAAAGGCGAAACCGCCCGCGATTGACCATCGGCGCAAAAAATAAAGCCGAACTCGCAAGCGTAGTTTTCTTCAACATCGCGCGGCGAGTCAGGTGATGGGAAATGGGTTTTGGTGATTGCGCTTTGGTTTTTGCCATAATGCTCCTGAAACTGGTGATTGTTGAAATATTAGTCCGATATGGGAGTGTCGCCTTCAAACCGATTTATTAAGAATTGAAATTGAAAACGACACTCCGGCTTTTCCCACTCATCAATTCCTACTGGATTTTCTTCGCTTCCTGATCAATGCCATAATCGCTGTGAAGGATTAAGGCTTTCACTTGATTCCCCTCCTTGATGAATGAGAAACGATTGCGATTGAAGACAAATAGTTTTTCAGAAACCGGTGAAATTTGGATTTTCTGGGGACCAAACATCAAGGTCAGTTTATTGCCTTCACGGGCAATCGTGGCTTTCTCTTTTTCGCTGACTTGATAGACCCCGACATACTGGTCAAGCACATTTTCCGCGAGCGTAATCGGCGTGTAATCTTTAACGGGTTTTCCGATAACCATCGCGGCAATCTTCAAGGTAAGTTCTTCGGGGTTGGGATTGCCGGTATCCCGGTTGGTGAGAACCGAAACGAAAACTTTGTCTATTGGCAAACGTCTGACGTGAGTAACGAAGCCGTTAATCCCCCCGCCATGCGAAATCATCTGATGACCTTCGTAATCATTAATCGCCCACCCGTATCCATAATGGGTCAGGCGACCATCAGTCAATTTGCTCGGCATCCAGGCTTTTTTGAGCGTATCCGGTTTGAGCAGTTTATCTGTGTAAAGCGCCGCGTCCCAGATGGCTAAATCATCAACCGTTGACATCAATGCGCCCGCCGCGCCCGGTTGTGTCATGCTGAGGTATGCGGCATTGACAAACCCTTTGCTGCCTCTTGAATAACCGGAAACCCGCCCGCGAATAATGCGATCCGTGCGGTCATAAAATGAATTCTTCATGCCTAGCGGCTGGAAAATTTTCTGTTCAATAAAATCGGCATAACTCAATCCTGAGGCTTTTTCGATGATGACGCCGAGCAGAAAAAATGCCGAGTTGTTGTAATTCCAACTCGCCCCCGGAGCGAAATCCATAGGCTTGTCCTTGAACAAGGCAATCAGTTCTTCATCTTTAAAATCCTTGCGCCATTGCGGAAGCCATTCGGGAAGCGCGGTGTAGCTTTTGATTCCCGATGTGTGATTGAGCAAATGCTCAACCGTGATTTTTTTACCCTGGGTTGGGTAATCGGGAAAATATTTGGTGAGGTCGTCTGTGAGCGAAAGCTTGCCTTGCTCTTCGAGCATTAAAATCGCCACTGCCGTAAATTGTTTGGTAATCGAACCGATTCTAAAAATCATGTCGGGTTGCGCGGGAATATTTAATTCGATATTGGCAAGTCCGTAACCCTTGCGAAAGAGTACCTTGCCGTCTTTGACTACGATAACCGTGGCACCCGGTTCATCGGCTTTGAATTTACTGACCATCAATTGGTCAATTTCAGATTGCAGATTGGCGCTTTGTTGCGCTTCGACTTTAAGGGTAAAAAGCCCGATTAAAAGCACCCCGATTAAAAAGAGCTGGCAGCCTGACGATTTCTTCACCATCATAAAATTAATTCCTTGAAGTTGGATTGAAACCCCTCGCCGATTTTAAGTTTGGGTAGGCGGGTTTATACATCAGTTGTTGCAAGCTGTCAAGAATCATACAACACTTGTTGCACATAATCTTGTTTGCCATCCCTTGATGTGCTATCTTTCGCAAACCGATTTGAAACCGTTTATTAAGGTAGCAACCCATGAATGCAAAAAAAGTCATTGGTCATCCGGACACCATCAACTCATCATTGACCTCTCTCGAAGCGCGGTTCACGCAGGCGAAATCTCAGCTCAATCCCAGTCGGCGAAATTTAATTCAAGCGATGCTCGATAATCCCGAAGAGCATTTTTTTCTCTCGTCAAGAAAGATGGCACAACGCTATGGTGTCGATGCCTCGACCATCGTGCGCACCATTCAGGCGTTGGGTTATGAACGTTATGATGATTTTGCCACCGATTTAAGAAATCATTTTGTCACGCGGATTACGCCCTATTCGGTTTTGAAATCGGCAACCCGCGAAAAACGCAGCGTCACCGACCACATTCGCCATTGTCTGGAACGCGATACCGAAAACCTCAATTCACTTTCGGCAAATTTAAATACCGAGCGGGTGATTGAACTCGCCAAGCTGTTGCACCGCTCCCGACGACTTATTATTGTCGGCGTTGACCTCGCCTCATCACTTGCGAACTTTCTGGCTTATGGACTGACGCCGCTCGGATTTGACGCCGAAGCCCCGGTGGGAAGTTCGGGAAATCTCCATCACAAAATAGATATTTTATCGGCGAAAGATTTGGTAATTGCCATCAGTTTCGGGCGATGTTTGCGTGATACGGTGGATTCGGTGTTGCGCGCCAGAGAACGCGGCGTTCCGACATTTGGAATAACCGATAGCGACACCACGCCGCTGGCGCTGTTTTGTGATTCTTATCTTCTGGCATCGATTTCGAGTCCGTCGTTTACCGGTTCGTATGTTGCGCCGCTTGCGGTAATGAATTGCATTTTAATCGCTACCGCCCATTTACATCCGTCGCGTTCGCTGGCATTGCTTGAAAAGACCGAAGAGGATTATCGTACAGGGGCGCGCTGGTATTCTGAAAATTTGAGTCCGGCGTTACTGGATGGAAATCACCCGATTAAATCGAAACGAAAAAAATCCAAAAATAAAAGGCAGGATTAGGCTATGCGATTTCATCCCCTCTTGAAGAAAACAGGCATGAGCGTTTTTCCGGCAATCATCATTCTGGTTTTTTATTCAACGATTGCAAAAGCGCAAACCCTCAACAACTATCAAAAAACCACTGCGATGGTTGCCATGCGAGATGGGGCGAAATTGAATACGGAAATTTACGCGCCGAAATCCATCACGAAACCGCTGCCGTTTATTTTTATTCGCACCCCTTATGGTATCGCCAGTGCGGGAATTTCACTCAATACTTCCAACAAAGAACTCGCCGAAGAAGGTTATATCTTCGTTTTCCAGGATATTCGCGGGCGCTATCAATCCGAAGGCGGGTTTGTCATGCAACGACCGCCGCGAAATCGCCAAGACCCGAAAGCCATCGACGAAAGCACAGACACCTATGACACGATTGAGTGGTTATTGAAAAACGTTGCGAATCACAATGGTCGGGTGGGAATGATGGGCATATCTTATCCGGGTTGGTTGACGGTGATGGGAATGCTCGACCCGCATCCGGCTTTGAAAGCCTGTTCACCGCAAGCCTCACCCGTTGATATGTTTTTAGGCGATGATTTTCATCATAACGGCGCGTTCCGACTGAGTTACGGTTTTGAATATGCGACGATGATGGAAACCGGCAAGACCAGTTTTCAATTCGCCTTCGATAAATACGACACCTATGAGTGGTATTTGAAACTGGGCGCGCTATCGAACGTCAACGAAAAATATTTGAAAGGAAAAATTCCTACCTGGAACGATTTCGTCAATCATCCGAACTATGATGAATTCTGGCAAAAACAGACTGCCGTCCCTTACCTCGACCGCGTGACCATTCCGACGTTGAATGTTGCGGGTTGGTGGGATCAGGAAGATTTTTACGGGCCGCTGAAAATTTACGAAGAGTTGGAAAAGCACGACAAAGCGAATTTAAATTTTATCGTCGTTGGTCCCTGGAATCATGGCGGCTGGGCGCGTTCGGATGGCAGCAAGCTAGGGAAAATCAATTTCGATAGCCCGACGAGTCAATATTTTCGCGAAAAAATTCAAGCGCCATTTTTTGCCTATTATTTAAAAGCTCAAGGAACACAACCGCCGCCCGAAGCTCTCACCTTTCAAACCGGGGCAAATAGTTGGAAGTCATATAATCAATGGCCGCCGCGTAATCAAACTACCGATAAAAATTTCTATTTTCAAAAAGGCAATCGGTTATCGAATGAAGAACCGCTTGTAAATTCACCGAGAGAGTTTGACGCCTATATTTCTGATCCGGCGAAACCCGTGCCTTACCGCCCGCGACCGATTGAGCCAACCTATTTTCCGAAAGGGTCAGGTTGGTCTGCCTGGCTTTTGGAAGACCAGCGTTTCACCCATCAACGACCCGATGTGTTGAGTTTTGAAACCGAACCGTTGGAGGCAGATGTTGTGGTGACCGGCGATGTCATCTCCCATTTGTTTGCCTCGACCACCGGGACGGACAGCGATTGGATTGTGAAATTGATTGATGTTTACCCGGAAGATTATCCTAAGGATTTCAAGATGGGCGGCTATCAATTGATGATTGCCAATGAGGTTTTTCGCGGACGCTTTCGTAAAAGTTTTGTAAAACCTGAAGCCCTCGTTGCCAATCAGGTAGCCGAATACAAAATTGACCTGCATCATGTGAATCACCGATTTCTCAAAGGGCATAAAATTATGGTGCAAGTGCAGAGCAGTTGGTTTCCGGTGATTGACCGCAATCCGCAAACCTTTGTGGAAAATATTTTCAAGGCGAAGGATTCCGATTACCGAGTCGCCACACAACGCATCTATCGCTCGAAACGCTATCCATCGCGCGTGATATTACCGGTTGAAGCGCAAACTCCATGAGAATTTTAATGCGTTATTTACTATCTGTTGGATTCATCATCTGTATGACGATAACGGCTGACTCAAATCTCAATATTCAACGACCACCGTTTCCGGTTTATCTCAACCATTTTTTTCTGGTGGTTGATGGGGAAACCTATGCCGATATTGAAAAGAATGAATTTTTAAGAAAACAGTTTGCCCCGAACGAAACCCGCACCACCAGGCGAACCGATATTTCTTACACCGGACTCTATTTTTACGGGCGAAATACCTACTTTGAATTTTTTGATGCAAGTAAGGAAACCAAGCGAAAAACCAGTGAAACCGGAATCGCGTTTGGTGTAGAACAAACCGGCGCATCCAAAATTCTGCAAAAACAACTTGGCAGTGAAAACCCCTTTAAAGTAACCCGGCTGTATAACGATAAACAGGTTGACTGGTTTTATATGCTCACCGGGAAAACCTCTTCATTTACATCGGGCAGTAGTTTCTGGGTGATGGAATACCTGCCCAGTTTTTTACGGGAATGGAATCCTCAAGCCGATAACAGCGCGGGAATCGAACGGCGACAGATCTTGCAGCGATATACGGCAGTTTTAAAAGAAGTGCCAAAAGACCCGGTATTTCAGGATGTTTTGGCAATAACCGTAGCACTCGACGAAAACCTGAAAAAGTCGCTCATTGATTCCTGCAAATTATTCGGGTATGAGGCAAAAACCAATGGGAATTTGACGACGATGATTGGCGCAGATATAACTCTGACGATAATTCCCGAAACGCAATCCCGGAAGGGCATTCAAAGTTTTACATTTAAATATAAAACCAGACCTAAGCGCGATGAATATCGATTCGGCAATCATTCGGTTTTGCGATTTGGCGATAATCATCGGGCTGTCTGGTCTTTTTAATTTGGATAAACGCATTTTTAAAGGCGCATCCTTAATAATGCTGATAAATGAGGGATGATGAAAAAATCCACCATACTCCTTTTGCTTTTATCACTTTCGGTTTTTGCCCGACAGCTTGATGAACCGACCAAAAAAGCCGTCGAATCGATTCGCGCAGACGATATTAAAAGTCATATGTACTTTCTCTCTGCGGATGAGATGGCTGGTCGGGATGCGGGCAGTCACGAAGGGCGCATCACTGCCAATTATATTGCCTCGCAATTCATGCGCTATGGTCTGAAACCCGTCGGTGATGGCGGCACTTACTTTCAGAATTTCGATCTCATAGAAGCCTGGGTTGATAATGACAACACCGAATTAAAAGCCAAAATTGATGGCGTGGAGAAAACCTATCAGCTTGGGTTTGATTTCAACCTCGCCCGACAAAGCAATAACCCGGCGCAGGTCACAGCGCCTGTAATCTTTCTCGGCTATGGCGTCAATGCGCCTGAATATGGCTACAACGAGTTTGCGGGCGTAAACCTGCGCGGCAAGATTGCGATGGTTTTATCATCCGAACCACAAAGCTCGGATGCCAATTCCAAGTTCAAAGGGAAGTGGGAAACCATTCATGGAAAAATCTGGCACAAAATCGAAACCCTTCGCAAAGCTGGTGCAGCCGGAATAGTCGTCATCAATCCTTCACGCCCGACTCGCCCGCCGCGTCTTGCCAGTGCGCCTACGGATTTTCAAGCAGGCGTGACGCCGCGCATCCAACTTGCGGGTTCGTTATGGGATATACCAACCTTTTCCATCAGTCAATCGGTCGCCAATGAATGGCTTGCTTCTGCTGGAAAAACCGTTGACGTATTGCAACAAAGCATTGACCGGAATTTAAAACCGCAACCAATTGAAATCACCGGATTGACCATCACTTTGAAAAAAGCGTTGAAGAGTCGGCGGGTGATTCGCACGCGAAATGTGGTTGGACTCCTTGAAGGTTCCGACCCGCAATTAAAAGATGAGGCAGTAATAATCACGGCTCATTATGACCATGTCGGAACCGTCGCCGGGAGAATCTATCGCGGCGCGGATGACAATGCATCGGGAACCATTGGCGTGATGGAAATCGCCGAAGCTTACCTGACCGCGAAATTAAAACCGAAACGCAGCATCCTGTTTGTGGTTTTTGAAGCCGAAGAGCGTGGTTTGCTCGGCGCTTTTTATTATGTTGACCGACCGATCATTCCACTCGCGAAAACCTATGTAAATTTAAATATGGATATGATTGGACGCGATGAACATTCGCCAACCTGGAATACTACCCCTGAACAAAATCGTAATGGTGTCAATGTGGTCGGCACGCTTTATAATCCCGAACTTAGAAAAATGATTGAAGCGAGTAATCAGGGGATTGGTTTATCACTCGATTTCAAAACTGACACCGTGGATAGCGAAAGCTGGTTTTCGCGAAGCGACCATTTTCCCTTCGCCACCAAATCGATTCCGATGGTGTTATTCAACACAGGGGAACACCCGGATTATCACACTGAAAACGACACCTGGGATAAAATCAATTATCCGAAGATGGAAAAGATTGTCCGGTTGATTTTCTTAACCAGTCTCGAAGCCGCGAACGCGACGCACAAAATTGATTTCAAACCTTAATGAATAAACCAGCAGACGGAGCGTGTAATGGGAAAGCTTGATGGAAAAGTCGTTTTAATAACCGGAGCCAATCGCGGCATTGGTCGCGGCATTGCCGAAGCCTTTGCCAGTGAAGGCGCATCACTGATTTTAATGGCTCGCGATAATGAGCGTCTGCAACAGACCGCCGAAGCGTTGACTAAACTTGGCTCTGAAGTTTTAGCCATTGCCGGTGATGTGACGAATGAAGAGCAGGTGCAGGATATTTTTCAAAAGGGAATCGAGCGATTCAACCGCCTCGACATTCTGGTCAATAATGCCGGGACGATGGAAGGGTTCGCGCCAATTGATCAACTCACACTCGAAATGTGGGAAAAAGTGATGGCGGTTAATTTACGAGGGGCGTTTTTATGCACTCGCGAAGCTTTACGAATAATGAAGGCGCAAGGTAGCGGCAGAATCATCAATATCGGTTCAATCTCTGCGCAACGGGTTCGCCCGAATTCCGCGGCATACAGCACGACTAAACATGGGCTGTGGGGACTCACGCAGGTGACCGCGCTTGAAGGTCGCGAATATGGAATTTCGTGCGGGTGTTTGCATCCCGGCAATGTCGCCGTTGAAAAACGTCAGGGCGATTCGGAACCGATGATGAGCGAAAGCGAAATTGCACAGGCGGCGCTGGCGATGGCAACGCTTCCACCGCATATCAATATGCTTGAAGCCATCGTGCTTCCGGTCGGGCAACTGTACATCGGGCGCGGATAAATTTAACCAAAAAGCGGGGGATTATTATTAAGGAGTAGTGGTATGAAAGCAGAGCAAATTGCCAAACATTCACCGGATGAGGTGTTAAATCAGCCACCGGCACTCGAAGATTACAATTTATTAGAGTTTGATAACGGTTTGCGTGAAGCCATTGAGCGAGAAGGTGGCGGCTGGATTGCCGAACGCGCTTTTGAGTTCGGCGAGCTACTGGGGCAATCCGAAACCTTAAAATTAGGCGAGCAGGCGAATCGGTATTTACCCGAATTGAAAACTCACGACCGTTTTGGAAATCGCATCGATGAAGTCGAATTTCATTCTTCATATCACGAGTTGATGCGACTCGGCATTGAATACCAAACTCATTCGCTTCCCTGGTCGGCAAATAAATCGGGCGCTCACGTTGCCCGCGCCGGATTGATGTTGCTCAGGCATCAGGTCGATGAAGGCACCGGGTGTCCTTTAACCATGACCTTTGCGGCGATTCCATCTTTAAGGATTCAACCCGAATTAGCCGGCGAATGGGAACCGTTGATTTTATCGAATGAATATGACCCGCGAATGATACCTGCAAAACACAAACGCGGCGTGACGATTGGCATGGCAATGACTGAACGTCAGGGCGGTAGTGATGTTCGCGCCAACACTACGCGTGCTTATCCGATTAGCAAGCGCGGGCCCGGTGAGGCGTATGCCATCCGAGGTCATAAATGGTTTTGTTCGGCTCCGATGTGCGATGCTTTTCTGGTGCTCGCGCAAACCGATAATGGCTTGTCCTGTTTTTTACTGCCGCGCTTTAAACCCGATGGCAAAAGAAACGCCTTTCATATTCAACGATTGAAAAATAAAATCGGCAATAAATCGAATGCTTCGAGTGAAGTCGAATTTCACGGCGCATATGGGCAACTCATCGGTGAAGAAGGTCGAGGCGTAGCCAATATCATTGAAATGGTTCGCCATACACGTCTGGATTGCGCCATCGGCTCGGCGGCTTCCATGCGCCGTGCAGTAGCGGAAGCCACCCATCACACCTATTACCGATATGCTTTCGGCAATCGCCTCATCAATCAACCGCTCATGAAAAATGTGCTGGCGGATTTGTGCATTGAATCGGAAGCCGCTACGGCTCTGGCAATTCGATTGGCGCGAAGTTTTGATGAAGCCGAAAGCCATCCGGCGCAACGCCTGTTCAGCCGCATTGCAACTGCGATTGGGAAATACTGGGTGACCAAACGCGCGGTTGCGGTGGTTTCAGAAGCCTTGGAATGTACCGGTGGAAACGGCTATGTCGAAGAATCTCCGCTATCGCGTTTGTACAAAGATGCGCCGCTCAATTCCATCTGGGAAGGCTCAGGAAATGTGCAATGCCTGGATGTTCTGCGCGCCATGCGTAAAGAACCCGAAACGCTTGAAGCAGTATTTGCAGAATTGAAAAAAGCCGGTGGCGCAGATAGTCGTTATGATCGGTTTGTTGAAAAGATTCAACACCAATTGCTTGATACCAGGCTGATAGAGGTTCAAGCGCGCCGCATCGTTGAAGACCTGGCGTTGGCTTTGCAGGCATCTATTTTAATTCAACACGGCAATCAGGCGGTCGTCGATGCTTTTTGTGAATCGAGATTATCGAGTGACCGACGAATGGCGCTTGGAACTTTGCCGGCGGGAATTCAATTTGATGCCATCATCGAACGTTCAAGACCGAAATTAAAAACTGAATAGTTAGCGAGGAACCCATGCGAAAAAATCGAATGCCCTCCATTAAAACTCTCTTTCCGCTTGGTCTGGTGTTGCTGGCTCTGGTTGTCTTCATCGCTCCACCAACAACAGGTTCACAATCGAGAGGACAAATTTACGATGTGGTGTTAGCAGGGGGACGGGTGATTGACCCGGCAACCGGACTCGATGCCATTCGCAATGTTGGCATTCTCAATGGAAAAATCGCGGCGATTTCTAAATCGAAACTGAATGGCAAAGAAGTTTTAGATGTATCGGGTTTAGTGGTGGCTCCCGGTTTTATTGATTTGCATGCCCACGGTCAGAATGTGCCCTCGAACACTTATCAACTGATGGATGGTGTCACCACGGCTTTGGAATTGGAAATAGGAACTTATCCGCTTGATGTCATGAAAGCGAGAGAAGGGAAATCGCTTCTCAATTACGGTTATTCAGCCGGGCATACAGCCGCCCGACGCCTGGTGAAAAAAGGCGATTTGCAAGCCACCAATCATCAACCGCTTACTCAGGATGAACTGAATGAGATGCTAAGCTATTTGAGCAAGGCATTGGATGAAGGGGCGCTTGGCATTGGTATCGGGCTTGATTATGTATCGCGCGGCGTAAATGACACCGAACTCGAAGCCTTGTTTCGCTTGGCTGCAAAACGCAAAGTTCCGGTCTTTATTCACATTCGCATGCCGGATGATCGCAACGATTTAACCGGGCTTGCCGAACTGTTAAAGATGACCGAGAAAACCAAAGCCTCTTTTCATATGGTTCATCTGGTGAGTACGGGACTCGGTCGCGTGCCGAAATTTTTACAGATGATCGAAGCGGCGCGCGCCAAAGGATTGGATGTAACAACCGAAGCTTATCCGTATACGGCGGGTTCTACGGGAATCAATTCGGGAATATTTGACCATGACTGGCAAACCAAATTTGGTGTTTCTTACGATGCCATCGAATGGCCGCCGACCGGTGAACGATTTAAAGATAAAGCGATGTGGGATGATTACCGCGCGCGTTATAAAAACGGCACGGTGATTATTCATGTAATGAAAGAAGCGTGGGTTGAACAGGCGTTGAAACATCCGCTGGTCATGGTGGCATCGGATGGCATGCCGGTTATGAGTTTAGAAGAACGCGCTCATCCGCGTGGCAGAGGCTGTTTTACCAGAGTTCTGGGCTATTATTGCCGCGAGAAAAAAATCATCAGTCTGCCGGAGGCGATTCGCAAGATGACTTTGATGCCTGCCGAGCGGCTTGAAAAATTTGCTCCGGCTTTTAAAGCCAAAGGGCGATTAACGGTCGGGGCGGATGCTGACATTACGATTTTTGATGCCGAAGAAGTGATCGACCGCGCCACCTATTCAGACCCCAATCAATTTTCAAAAGGTATCAAGCAGGTGTTGATTGGCGGAACCTTTGTTGTGCGCAACGAAAAACTCCTGGACGGCGTAATGGTCGGCAAACCGCTTCGCGCCAGAATGGCAAATAAAGAGTAACGTGTTCGATAGAGAATTTCTTGAAACCCAGTTGAACCTTTCAGTAAATGAAAAAGCAGAAATTTATGAAGAGAAATAAATACAGTTGTGTGTTCGCCTTAATCCTTACTTTTTTGCTTGGTGGTCAGATGTTGGTTTTCTCGCAAACCCCACCTACGATCAAAGAACGCTATACCAAGTTTGAATATCTGATTCCGATGCGCGATGGGGTTCGCTTGTTCACCTCGATTTACGCGCCAAAAGATACTTCACAGAAATACCCGTTTCTGCTCACGCGCACCCCTTACAGTGTTGCGCCATATGGCGTAGATAAATATCGCGAACGTATCGCGCCATCCGAGCATTTCGAGAAAGAAGGTTTTATTTTCGTCTTTCAGGATGCCCGTGGGCGATATATGTCCGAAGGCGAGTTTCAACAGGTTCGCCCGCATGTGCCGAATAAAACTTCCGCGAAAGATATTGATGAATCCACAGACACCCACGACACCATCGAATGGTTGTTAAAAAACATTCCGAATCATAACGGTCGGGTCGGTATGATTGGCATTTCGCAACCCGGTTTTCATGTGGCGGCAAGTATCATTGATTCGCATCCGGCACTAAAATGCGCCTCACCGCAAGCGCCGACAACCGATTACTACTTGAATGATGATGTCTATCACAACGGCGCATTCATGCTGGCGGCAAATTTCGGCTTTTATGGATTTTTTCGCCCGCGAAAGGGAGCGCCAGCGCCGCCTCCCAGTAACCGCGAAGGTTTCGATATGAAAACCCCCGACGGGTACGACTATTATTTAAATCTCGGAACCCTCTCGGAACTCAATCAAAAACTATTCAACGGTGAAGCGACCTACTGGCAAGAAATCATAGACCATCCGAATTACGACGATTACTGGCAGAAACGTTCGCTTTGGAAATTTTTGAAAAACGTGAAATGCGCGGTGTTGAATGTTGGCGGGTGGTTTGATGCCGAAGACCCGATGGGACCTTTTCACACTTACCGTTCAGTTGAAAAAAATAATCCGGGCACCGTGAATCTATTGGTCATGGGACCTTGGTCACATGGCGGTTGGGCGCGCGGGGATGGCGATAAACTCGGCAATCTCAATTTCGGGGTTAAGACCGGGGCGTTTTTCCGAGAACAAATTCAATTCGCCTTCTTCATGCATTATTTGAAAGATAAACCGGTGGATTTACCCGAAGCCTATATGTTTCTCACGGGTTTAAATGAATGGCGACGATTGAGCGATTGGCCCCCGAAAGACGCCCAACCGCTTACCATTTATTTGCATGCAAACGGTCAATTGAAACCGGAAATGCCTGTGGATAATCAAACCGCTTATGATGAATACATCAGCGACCCCAAGCGTCCCGTGCCGTATTTGAGTTATATCGTTGATGGCATGACTTCGGATTATATGACCGAAGACCAACGGTTCGCTGCGCAACGACCGGATGTTTTGGTTTATCAAACCGCGCCACTCGATGACGATTTAACTATCGCGGGACCCATCAAAGTGAACATCAATGTTTCGACATCGGGAACCGATTCGGATTTTGTCGTCAAAGTGATTGATGTTTATCCGAACGATTTTCCCACGCCACCATTGCCGCAAGGTCACCCCCCCGCGCCGAATGCTGTCAAAATGGGAGGCTATCAACAACTGGTTCATGGCGAACCTTTCCGCGCCAAATTCCGTAACAGTTTTGAGAAACCTGAGCCGATGATTCCCAATCAACCTGCAACCATCAAATTTGAAATGCCGGATGTCTATCACACTTTTCGCAAAGGGCACAAAATCATGGTGCAGGTGCAGAGTTCCTGGTTTCCTCTGGTCGATAGAAACCCCCAGAAATTCATAGACATTCCGAAAGCCAAACCGGAGGATTTTCAAAAAGCCACGCAACGGGTTTATCGTTCGCGAAGCGTAAATTCTTCAATCAGCTTTCTGGTTGAAGGCAAAGCGTTGCAATTGACCGGAACTCGTTAATCGATAACTTGAATGAGTAATGAGTAAAGAGAGGATTTATGACCAAAAGAATTTTTTTGCTGCTGACAACACTTCTTGGGTTATGCGCATTTACAAGTGCACAAGAAAAACCGTTACTTCCGCAAAAGCCCACCGTCAATAAAACCCAGGTGGTCTTCGCGTATGCAGGTGATTTATGGATTGTGGCGCGCGATGGCGGTGAAGCCAAACGCCTGACTACTGGCGAAGGGGTTGAAACCGATCCGTTATTTTCACCCGATGGCAACACCATCGCGTTTACCGGTGAATATGATGGCAACGTCGATATTTACACGATTCCGGCATCAGGCGGAATCCCCAAACGTTTGACCTATCATCCGGGTCCGGAATCAGTTCGCGGTTGGACACCGGATGGCAAACAGATTCTTTTCGAGTCAAATCAAAACAGCTACAATCCGACGCCGCGTTTATTTACGATTCCTGTAGAAGGCGGCTATCCAACCGAAGTTCCACTACCGATGGGCGTATCGGGTTCATATTCACCGGATGGAACCCGGCTGGCTTATGTGCCGACCGTTCAGTGGCAGGCTGCCTGGAAAAAATATCGTGGCGGACAAACCACCCCGATTTGGATTGCGCGACTTGCCGATTCAAGTATCGAAAAATTGCCGCGCGACAATTCCAACGATTCCGACCCGATGTGGATTGGCAATAAAATCTATTTCCTCTCTGACCGTAATGGCGCGGTCACCCTCTTTTCTTATGACATCGCTTCAAAGAAAGTAAATCAGGTCATACAAAATTCCGGTCTCGACATCAAATCGGCATCGGCTGGCGCAGGCGCAATTGTTTATGAACAATTCGGCTCTTTGAACCTTTTGGATGTGGATTCGGGAAAATCGAAAAAAATCAATATCACCTTAAATGGTGATTTGCCGGGTGTGCGTCCCAAATATGTCAAGGTTGGGCGCAACGTTCAATCGGCGACGCTTTCCGCCACAGGAGTTCGCGCGGTATTTGAAGTGCGCGGCGAAATCATCACCGTACCGGCTGAAAAAGGCAACCCGCGTAATTTAACCAACACCACAGGCATTGCCGAACGCGACCCGGCATGGTCGCCGGATGGAAAATGGATTGCTTATTTTTCGGATGCAGCGGGCGAATATGCGCTGCATCTCAGCAATCAATCAGGGATGGGCGAAGTGAAAAAAATCAATCTCGGCAATCCCCCTTCATTTTTCTATTCACCGCTGTGGTCGCCCGACAGCAAAAAAATTGCTTATACGGATAAGCGATTGAACCTCTGGTATGTCGATATTGAAAAAGGCAATCCGGTTAAAGTCGATACGAATACCTATGAAAACCCCTGGCGGGTGTTAGACCCGAATTGGTCGCACGACAGCAAATGGATTACCTATACCAAACAACTCGATAATCATCTCGGCGCGGTGTTCGTTTATTCATTGGATGACAACAAGAGCACGCAGATTACCGATGGATTAAGCGATGCGCGATACGCGAATTTCGATAAGAGCGGCAAATATATCTACTTTACCGCAAGCACCAATGCCGGTCCCACTTCAGGTTGGTTGGATATGTCGAGCTTTCCTCATCAGGTGACGCGCAGCGCCTATTTAATCGTCTTGAAAAAAGATTTGCCTTCGCCGCTTGCGCCACAAAGCGATGAAGAAAAAGTTGAAGAAGAGAAGAAAGCCGATAATAAAAAACCGGACGCTCCAGCGGCAGGCGGCGCTGCAAATGCCGCAGGACAGAAAAAAGAAGCCGAACCGGTAAAAATTGATTTCGATAATATCGGTCAACGCATACTGGCGTTAGCGATTCCTGCAAAACCTTATGTCGGATTGCGTGTCGGAAAAGCAGGTTTTGTTTATCTATTGGAATCCACCGGCGGGCTTGGCGGATTGTTTGGCGGCGGACTCGTCACCCTGCACAAATATGATTTGGAAAAACGCAAACTCGATAAGGTTTTGGAAAACATCACGGCTTTCGATATTTCGGCAAATGGCGAAAAAATTCTCTTTCGGTTAGGACCCGCCTGGTTTATCGCCGCAACCGCAACCCCGATTCAACCCGGACAAGGCATGGTGAATTTGGCAGATGTTGAAGTCTATGTTGACCCCAAAGCCGAGTGGCAACAGATGTATACGGAGGTGTGGCGGATTCAACGCGATTTCATCTATGACCCCAACACGCATGGATTGAATATCAAAGCTGCCGAAGCGTTGTATAAACCATTTCTGAATGCAGTAGCACATCGGGCGGATTTGAATTATTTGTTTACCGAGATGTTGGGAACCACAGTGCTTGGTCACACCTTTATTAATGGGGGTGATCTTCCAAACCCAAGACGGACGCAAACCGGCTTACTCGGTGCAGATTATAAAATCGAGAACGGTCGGTATCGTTTTGCGCGGGTCTATAACGGCGAAAACTGGAATCCACAATTTCGCGCGCCGCTTACGCAACCCGGCGTCAACGTCACTGCCGGTGAATATTTAATTTCGGTTAATGGTCGCAACCTGACGGCAAGCGATAATATATTCGCCTTCTTTGAAGAGACCGCTGGTAAACAGGTAGTCATAAAAGTCGGCGCTAATCCGGATGGTTCAAATGCCCGCGAAGTGACAGTCGTACCGATTGCCAATGATGCGAGTTTGCGTTACCTCGCGTGGATAGAAGACAATCGTCGCAAAGTCGATCAACTGAGTGGTGGAAAACTCGCTTATGTTCATTTGCCCGATACTTCTCTTGGCGGGTACACCAATTTCAACCGGTATTATTTCGCGCAAATCAATAAGGATGGTGCGGTAGTGGATGAGCGGTTTAATGGCGGAGGCACCGCAGCGGATTACATCATCGATTACATGCGAAGACCTCTGATGAATTACTGGGCAACTCGTGAAGGCAAAGATTTCACTACGCCGGTGGCGTCGATTTATGGACCGAAGGCGATGATCATTAATGAATTCGCGGGTTCAGGCGGCGATTTGATGCCGTGGTTATTTAAAAATGCCGGAGTCGGTCCCCTGGTCGGCAAACGCACCTGGGGCGGATTGGTTGGCATTTACGATTACCCGACCTTGATGGATGGCGGCAGCGTTACCGCGCCGCGTGTCGCTTTCTATAATTTAAAAGGCGAGTGGGATGTCGAAAATCACGGCACCGACCCGGATGTTGAAGTTGAATTCGACCCGGCATTGTGGCGTCAGGGACGCGACCCGCAACTCGAAAAAGCGGTTGAAGTGGTAATGGATTTGCTGAAGAAAAATCCTTTGCCGAAACATAAAAAACCGGTCTATCCGAATTATTACAACAACACACGTCCGGCGGCTTCCGGCAATAAGTAAGGTCAACCGAAAGTCATTAAGTTGCGGTTGCGAGCCGGTCTTTGATTTGCTCTCATAACGACACTTGAAATTCGGTTGGTTGATATTTTTTAGGAGTTGAGAGTAACGCCTTCAGGCGTGAGAGCAGGACGCTTCACGCCTGAAGGCGTTACTCTGAACCTCAAGAAATTTAGTTTCCAACGTACTAACTCTCCGGTGTGAGAACCACTTTGCCAATTGTCTGGCGACTGCTCAATGCTTCAAATGCTTGTGGCGCTTGCGAGAATGGGAAAACCTGATTGGCAAAAATTTTCACCTTCTTTTCTTCGATGAGTTTCAAAAAGTCCGGCAGGCTTTCTGCTATGCGCTCAGGTGGCAGAGCCGGATAAGCAAAACCAACCAACGATTGATTTTGCCAGATGAGTTGGCGGACTTGCTCGGTGCTGATTGAATCATGATAGTTTTTTGCGCCAAAGAGAACGATTCTCCCGCCGGGAGCCGTGAGCTTGAAACTCTCTTCGCCAACCTTATCCGATGACATTTGCAGCACGACATCTACCCCCTGACCTTGAGTGGACTGGCGTACTTTTTCCGCCCATGCGGGTTTGGAATAGTTGATGACAACATCCGCACCGAGGGTTTTCACCAATTCAAGTTTTTCATCAGAACTAGCCAGCGCGATGACGTTTTTAATGCCGAAGAGTTTGGCGATTTGAACCAAATAAAGTCCCACGCCACCGGCTGCGGCTTGAATGAGCAGACTTTCGTGAGCGACCGGCATCACCAGATATTTCAGAATGGTATAAGCGGTCATTCCTTGAATCGGAATGGTGGTTGCTTCGGGGAAGGTGATTGCGGTTGGCAAGGGAATCACCGCTTGCGCCGGAGCGATAGCAAACTCCGCATAGCCGCCGCTTGAAACCAGCGCCGCTACCGGGTCACCGGCTTTGAACTGCGTGACCCCTGCTCCGGTATCGACCACAACCCCCGCCGCTTCAAACCCCATGACAAAAGGAACCTCTTTGCCAAAAGTCGGATACTTGCCATGAATTTGTTCGACTTCAGCGTAGTTCATTCCAGCCGCCTTCACTGCAATCAAGACTTCTCCCTCACCCGGCTGAGGTTTGCCGATGTCCACCAGTTTTAAACTTTTTATGCCTTCAAATCCGTGTAATTGAACTGCTCTCATTTTCTTTCTCCAATCATTTTGAATCATTTTGGTTATTTCAACAGCAGACTGTATATCCGAATCAATTAATAAAATTCGGTATGACTATTTCGCTTCATTCATCGAAAGGCGCGCGACCCGAATCAGTTCGAGTCGCGCGTCTTTGATTTTATGAACTCAGAGTTGCCCCATGCCGCCGTCAACCCCAACCTCTACGCCTGCAACGTAAGCCGAATCCTCTGATGCGAGGAACAAAACCGCGTTGGCAACGTCTTCGGGTGTGCCGAAGCGTTTCATAGGCACGCGGCTCAGGATGCCCGCCGCCAGTTCCTGTACAGCTTCCTGCGGCAACCCCAGCCGACCATAAATCGGCGTTTCAATCGGTCCCGGCGCCACCGCGTTGACGCGAATGCCGCGTTCGATTAACTCTGCCGAGAGCGAACGTGCCAATGAACGCAAAGCCGCTTTGGTCGCAGCATAAACGCTCGTAGCCGGCAGTCCGAGTTGATGCGCGACCGTGGTATTGATGACGATTGCCGCATTGTCCTTAAACAGTGGTAGAGCTTTTTGAATAGTGAAATACGCGCCTTTGAAATTGGTGGCGACCAATTCATCAAACACGCTTTCGTTGGTCTCAGCAAGCGACGCGAATTTGGCGATTCCGGCATTGACAAATAGCGCATCAATCTTCCCGAATCGCTTTTGCGTTTCAGTGAACAATTTTTCCAAATCGCTCACACTGGTAACATCCGCTTTGACTGAGAGCGTCTCCCCACCAATTTCTTGCGCGGCTTTATTCAAAGTTTGTGCATCGCGTCCTGAAATGACGACCTTCGCTCCTTCAGCGGCGAAGGCTTTGGCGGTTGCTAAACCGATGCCACTGTTGCCGCCGGTAATCACAACTGTTTTTCCATTGAATCTCTTCATGATTTTTCTCCTGGTTTATAAATTTGGTTATCGAATCTTTTGTTTCGCCAAAAAGCTTTGAATCAGTTGAGCGATGTGCTCGCCTTCTTCTTCAAGCGCGAAATGTCCGGTGTCGAGCAAATGAAACTCGATGTTTTTCAAATCGCGTTTGTATGCTTCTGCGCCTTCTACCGAAAATGTCTGATCGTTTTTACCCCACACAATCAGGGTTGGCGGTTGGGCTTTGCGAAAATAGTCCTGCCACTGTGCATACAATGGCGGGTTCGAGCGATAATCAAAAAACAATTTGAGTTGAATGTCCTGGTTGCCCGAACGATCCAGCAATGCCTGATCAAATGTCCAGGTGTCCGGGGAGATGCGATTCGGGTTACGTGTGCCGTGGGTGTACTGCCATTTGGTCGCCTCCAATTGCAAAAATCCCCGTAGTTTATTGGCGTTTTCTGCGCTCGGATTTTCCCAATAGTTTTGTAGCGGATTCCAAAAGTTTTTCGGCAAGCCTTCTGCATAAGCGTTGCCGTTTTGCACAATCAACGCCTGCACGCGGTCAGGATATTTTGCCGCCAGACGATAACCGACAGGCGCACCGTAGTCCTGCACATAGAGGCTGTATTTTTTCAACCCTTTGGCGAGAGTAAATTGTTCAATGACTTTCGCCAAATTATCGAATGTGTATTCAAATTCGTTGACATCCGGCGCAGAACTGTAACCAAACCCCGGATAATCCGGCGCGACAACGTGATAGTTGTCAGCAAGCAGCGGAATCAGGTTACGAAACATATGTGATGAAGTGGGAAAGCCATGCAGTAAAAGAATAGTTGGCTTGTTGGCATCACCCGCTTCGCGGTAAAAAATTTCCAGATTGTCAATTTTCAAAGTGTTGTAGGTTACTGGTCGCTGCGTCAGTGATGTCCGCACAGGTTGTGCGCTGCCGGTTTTGGTTACCAACAGCAAACTTACAAACAGCGTGAGCATCATCCAGGTGTAACGCCAGGGGTTAATAATTAATTCGCGTTTCATTTTTATCCGTATCCTTTTCTCTGAATATTGGCGAGTCGCCGATTGGCTCAAACGACCTTGCGGCTCGCGGTAATGGTTTATGCGGTTATTCCGATTTGAACACGTGGAAAATCAATCTCGGTTTTGGCGATTTCATTGAAATAGTTGGTGAAGATGTTGAGCGCAACATTGGCAATGATTTCTGCGACTTCCCCTTCATCAAACCCCGCGGCTTTCACGGTTTGGAAATCGGCATCCGAAACTTCGCCACGATTTACAATAATGGCGCGGGCGAACTTCAGCGCCGCATCGGACTTTGCGTCGGGGGCGTTTCCTTGGCGTGCTGCAAGAATCGCTTCGGCAGACAAACCGATGCTTTTGCCGATTGCCGTGTGAGCCGAAGCGCAATAATCGCAACCATTGATCTCCGCCGTGATGAGGGCGATCTGTTCGCGCAACCTGGGGTTCAACTTCCCACCGTTGAGCGCGCCGCTAAAATTCAGATAGGCTTCCAAAACCGCAGGCGATTGTGCCATCGTCTTCATCAGGTTCGGCGTAATGCCGAGTTTGGTTTTGACGGCATCAAGCAACGCTCGGGTTTTTCCTGTCGCTTGTTCGTAGTCAATAGCTTGAACTCTACTCATGATTTTTTCTCCTTTAGTCGGTTCAGCGTTTAACGCTGTGCTTTCCCCATAGTGCATCGCTTATGCCAATCCTCGAAAAAGGTGTAAGTCGTTTTAAAGCAGTGAGAAAACCTGTAGGGGTGGGTTGCTTATGAAGCTTGAAAAATCGTGACTACACGAGTTCTCGTTGCCTCGATTACGAAATCTCGTTATGCTTGCGAAATGATGCCTGCCGAAGGATTTTTCTACGAAGAAGAGGAAGAGGATAGAAATACGGTCGATGGCTTGATTGGCAAAAGCCTCGTGTGGCGCAAAGTCCTACAGCAGCTTGAACTGGTTGCGGCGTCGAATACGACGGTTTTAATTACCGGCGAATCGGGAACCGGAAAGGAACTGGTAGCCAAAGCGATTCACGCCAAAAGCGCGCGGCGCAATCGCCCGATTGTGAAAGTGAATTGCGCCGCAATCGCCCCGGATTTATTCGAGTCGGAATTTTTCGGTCATACCAAAGGCTCGTTTACCGGAGCGCACAAAGATCGTATGGGTAGATTCGGACTTGCCGATGGCGGGACGATTTTTCTTGATGAAGTTGGTGAGATTCCGCTTGCTTTGCAGGGGAAACTTTTGCGCGTTTTGCAGGAAGGTCAATACGAGCGCGTCGGCGAAGATCACACGCGAAAGGTTGATGTGCGCGTACTTGCCGCCACCAATCGGGAGCTAATCAAATCTGTAGAGGCGGGTGCGTTCCGGCAGGATTTATTTTATCGTCTCAGTGTTTTTCCGATTCACATCCCGCCGTTGCGTGAACGATTGGACGATGTCCCGTTATTGGCTGAGCATTTTCTCCAAAAAATGAACTGGCGTGATCGATGTCACGACCCTTTGCGTCTCAGCGAGGAAAATCTTGTCGCCTTGCAAAACTATCATTATCCGGGAAACGTTCGCGAATTGGAGAATATCATTGAACGCGCCCGTATTCTGTCGAATTGTCTTTTGTACAAGCTTGATGTGCAGGAGATACTCGACGCCATGCTGCTTTCCGAACAGCGAAAACAGCTCGCTTCATCTGCCAGCGAACCATCGGTTGCCCGCGCGTCATCGACCAGAATCATGACCTATGCAGAGATCAAAAATCTGGAGCGCGACAATTTGATAGCGGCTTTGCAGGCGACGAACTACAAAATTTATGGTGCGAGCGGCGCGGCTGAATTGCTCGGCGTCAAGCCGACGACGCTGGCTTCGCGCATCAAGGCATTGCAAATCTCGCTTCGCCCAACGGCTGAACAATCGGCAGATGTTGATTGATTCTCCAACGGCAGTTATGCAAACGGCGCGTGGGAAATATGGTCGGTATGCTAATGCCAAACTGTTTCAGGTCTCAATAATCGGAGTTGATAAAAGGGAAGCAAGGGGCGCAACCTGACACCAAGGTTGTCGATTCGCTGTTCACCCGATTGATTACCCTGCTTAAATTTTTTTAATGGAGCGAACATATGCACAATGGGCTGATAACCAGGTTTCAGCGGTTTTTCGTAACCGCTTTGAGTGCCATGTTGCCGTTGACCGGTTTGGCACAGAAGCGAACAGCACAGAGCTTTGAGGTGATTATCAAAGGCGGGATGGTTTATGACGGAACCGGTCGCGCGCCGGTTCGCGCCGATGTCGGTATCAACGGCGATAAAATTGCCGCTATTGGAAAACTCAATTCATCGCAAGCAAAAACCGTAGTGGATGCAACCGGGATGGCAGTCGCGCCCGGTTTTATCAATATGCTTTCCTGGTCGGTTGATTCTCTAATCGTTGATGGTCGTTCGATGGGGGAGATTAAGCAGGGCGTCACCACGCAGATTTTCGGCGAAGGGGGTTCGATGGGTCCATTGAATGAAGAGATGCGAAAGCGCGCCCTCGAATCAATGGGCGATATTAAATATGACATTCCCTGGACGACGCTTTCCGAATACCTGCTCTATCTTGAAAAACGCGGTGTGTCGCAAAATGTCGCTTCGTTTATTGGCGCCACCACCATTCGTGAATATGTGATTGGACTTGAAGATAAACAAGCCACGCCTGAACAGTTGCAGCAGATGCGCGAACTGGTGCGCAAAGAGATGGAAGCCGGGGCGCTGGGCATTGGCTCATCTTTGATTTATCCACCGGCGTTTTATGCTTCAACCGAAGAATTAATCGAAATGTGCAAGGTAGCTGCGAAATACCAGGGCAAATACATTTCCCATATGCGCAGCGAGGGCAACCGCTTGATTGAAGCCGTCGAGGAATTAATTCGCATCGCCCGTGAAGCCAAAATCCCGGCTGAGATTTATCATCTCAAAGCCGCGGGCAAACAGAACTGGGACAAAATGGATAAGGTAATTGCGATGGTCAACGCTGCCCGCAAAAGCGGATTGAAGATTACCGCCGATATGTACACCTATCCGGCGGGCGCTACCGGACTTGATGCCTCAATGCCACCGTGGACACAGGATGGCGGTTATGAAGCGTTGTTTAAAAGATTGCGTGACCCGGAAACCCGAAAAAAGATTGCCAAAGAAATCGTGACGCCTTCCGACAAATGGGAAAACCTTTATTTGAGCGCCGGTTCGCCCGATAGAATTTTGCTGGTGGAATTTAAATCGGAAAAACTTAAAAAATACACCGGGAAAACCCTGGCTGAAGTGGCGCGCTTGCGTGGTCAATCACCCGAAGAAGCCATTATGGATTTGGTGCTCGAAGATGGCTCGCGCGTTGGCACTGTCTATTTCATGATGGATGAAGCGAACATCCAAAAACAGATTAAACTGCCTTGGGTTTCTTTCGGTTCGGATGCCGGTTCGATGGCTCCCGAAGCGCCGTTTATCAAATCAAGCACCCACCCGCGCGCTTACGGAAATTTTGCGCGGCTTCTGGGGAAATATGTGCGTGACGGAAAGGTCATCACCTTACCGGAAGCGATTCGCCGGTTAACCGGGCTTCCGGCAACCAACCTCGGTTTAGACCGTCGCGGTTTTTTGAAAGTTGGAATGTACGCTGATGTGGTGGTATTTGATCCGGCGACGATTGCTGATAAAGCGACGTTTGAAAATCCGCATCAGTATGCGGTTGGGGTACGTCAGGTCTTCGTCAATGGCGCGCAGGTTTTAAAGGATGGCGAACATACCGGTCAGAAGCCCGGTCGCGCCATTTGGGGACCGGGAAAGGTCAATCGAAGGTGAAACTCCTTTTCGGTCATATTGCATAAATCGGTTTTCATCCCCATAAAAATTAATCATTGTAAAATCCGCAGGTTTTTTAATAAAAATGCGGATTTTTCTATTTAAAATAAGTATTGACTGAAAAAAAATGCCCCTCATAATGGGGGCGACCTCCTGATATTGCCCCTTAAATGTCGAACAATTGTGTGGTCAGGCAAAATGTCTATACTCGCTTCCTACCTGTTACCTGACTTGAAATATAGATTTTTCTTTGCCCTCCTTGCGAAACAGGTAGCAATACCTGCAAGCAGGAAGCCCCAAAAAGAATCAGTTAGTTCTTGTCTGTTCTACCTTATCTTACTTTTGAAGAATGAATAAATTGACGGAGGAAACCGGTGAGAGGGCAAATGGATAATCCAATGAGTTTTGACCTATTTTCTTTTTTAAGCAATCTTGGACTAAAAAGCGTCAAGAAAAAGCTTGTGCTGGTAAGCATCATTATTACCGGGTTTTCGATACTTTTGACCTGCGTTATCGCTTACCGCAGCTTTTTTAATGCCATTGATTCAAGCGGAAATCTGAAGAAAAGTTCACAATCGATGATGGAAACCGTCGATCTGCTGGTTTTTGAAAATATTCAGTTTGTCCGGACAATTGCAAACGATCAATTTATTCGGGAAAAAGTCGAACAGTCTGCGCTAACGGCTGAAAAACTTTCGATTAACTCGCAGCCGGGAGTTCAGCAGATCGCCACACTCGAAGAACAGTTTAAACAGACCCACACACTTGATGATAAATCCTGGGAAACCTCTGAATTTCTGCGTGAAAAAAGCCATTTAAAAGGGGTTTTCGACCGCATGTTTTTTACCGATAGATATGGATTGACTGTCGGTATGAGCAGCATGACCGAAGACTTTGTGCAAAGCGATGAGCAATGGTGGCAAAAAGCCATGAAAAACGGCTATTACCTCAGCGATTTGAGTTTGGATAAGGTCACAGGGACGTGGGAGATTGAAATATGTGTGGCAATTCCTCATCCGAAAACCGGCCAACCCAACGGCGTATTAAAGACGGCATACAACCTACAGGATGTACAGGATTATATTTCGCGGTTTAAAGAGTATGATAGCGGTTTTGCCTATGTGATTAATCGCGACGGCAATATCATTTTGCATCCGGAGATTGACAGGCGCGGTAAATCTGCACCGGAAAAAATCCGTAAAAGCACCAATGTTGATGCCGGCACGAACAAAATCTCCGGGCTGTTCAATTTTGATGGCATCAATCCGGTAACCAAGGAAAACGAATTGCGGTTGGTTTCATTTCAGCAATCCAGAGGTGCCGGAAACAATTCCTTCACCTTTCCGGGATTCGGCTGGGTGTTGATGGTTGATAACAGTTACAACGAGGTTTATGCGCCAGCCACTCGAATGTTGAGTTCGATCATCATAACCGGGCTGATTTTATTTGCGATTTTCGGCGGCTTCTCACTGATTTTTGCCAACAGTTTTTCGGCGGCTATTCAAAATTTACATCAAACCACCGAAGAGGTTATCGACGGAAATTTAAGCGCCAGAGCCAAGATCACCACCGGTGACGAGTTAGAAAAAGTCGGTGATGGGTTTAACCAGATGTTGTCCAGACTTGAAGAGATGGTCAATGTCGAAGTTGAACAGAAGTTGGCATTGATGGGCATTACCCAGGCAATCGAAAGTTGTCAGGATGCCATTTTTATTTTCGACACCACCAAAGAAACCTATTACTGCAACAAAAAATTCACAGATACATTCGGCTATACCGCCGAAGAGATAAAAGATGGCGAGGGACTGTCGCTCCTTTGCAAAGACCAGCAATTAGTGAGTGATATAAACCTGCATTTAAATTCCCAAACCTCCTGGAATGGTGAAGTTCAAATGCTTACCGCCGGAGGCAAGGAAATTTTGGTTGCGCTGAGAGCCGATTCCATTTCGGATGAACATGGACAGGTCATCGAACATATCGGAATCTTGTCCGACATCACGGAAAGTAAACTAAAAGAGAAAGAGTTACGTCTGTCTCAGGAACGATTTTCCAAGATATTTAACTTTTCGCCGCTCAGCATGAGCATCAATAATGCGCGCGGTAAATATCAAGAAGTAAATGATCACTTCCTGATTACCACCGGTTATACCCGCGAAGAAGCCATCGGCAAATCGGCTACCGAATTGAACCTGATTTCACCCGATGATCAGGAAAAAATTAATCAACTGGTTAAAGAGAATGGGTCATTTCGTAATTTGGAACTGCTCTATCGAACCAAACAGGGAGAGGTTCGCATCATTCTCTATTCCGGGGTGGCAATCAACATTGACGGAGAAGTTTATTTTATCGGGGTGAGCAATGATGTGACCGAGTTGAAACAATCGGAAAAGGAATTGCGGCTTACCGAAGAGCGGTTTTCAAAAACCTTCAATTTCTGCCCGCTCATCATGACTATCAACCGGTTGAACGACGGCACCTTTATTGACGTCAATGACACCTTCTTGCAGGCATCCGGCTACACTCGCTTGGAAGTATTAAGCAGCACCATTCAGGAGTTGAACCTTTATTCCGCAAAAGACCTGAACAAATTGCAGAAGATGTTGAACGATTCGACTTCATTTAGGAATACGGAAATCGTTTTACATACGAAGACCGGGGAAACCCGAACGGTTTTACTTTCAGCAGAAGTCTTCTATCTGGATGAAGAGCCATGCGTGTTGAATGTTGCAACCGATATTACCGAAAGGAAATTAATTGAAAAACAGGTCGAAAATGAACTTGCGGAATTTTTGACGCTGGCGACAAAAGTTTCCGAAGGTGATTTAACCGGACGTGGAAATGAGAGTGAAGAGGCGGTAGGTCGTGTGGTTCAACTGGTCAACAAAATGCTCGACCATTTCTCGCAAATGTTGGTTCAGGTCAAACAAATCGGACTGTCGGTTTCATCAAGCGCCATTGAAATCCTTGCGGCATCTGAACAGATGGCTGTCGGCGCACAACGTCAGGCTGATGAAATCACTAACACCTCAAGCGCCGTAGAAGAGATGGCGGCATCCATGACTCAAGTATCGAAAAATTCCCAGGCTTCTGCCGATGCGGCGCGTCAGGCTTATATGCTTGCCGAACGCGGCGGCGAATCGGTTCGTTACACCGTCGATGCGATGGGACGAATCATTTCCGCAGTGCAGATGACTTCGGAAAAGATGCGGTCGCTTGGTCAACGCAGCAATGAAATTTCGGAAATTCTCGATTTGATTGATGAAATTGCCGCGCAAACCAATTTGCTGGCTTTGAATGCGGCAATCGAAGCCGCACACGCCGGGCAAGCCGGTGTCGGTTTCAGCGTGGTTGCCGAAGAGATTCGCAAACTCGCTGAACGCTCAGCCAAAGCGACCAAGGATGTTGGCAATTTAATTAAATCGATTCAAAAGGAAACCGCCGAGGCGCAGGAAGCCATGAGCAAAGGCATTCACGAAGTCGAAGATGGCAGCCGGGTCGCCGAACAGGCAAGTGGCGCGTTGAAGGATATTTCGGCGGCGGTAAACCTGTCAGCCGATTTGATTGAAGAAATTTCAACGGCAGCCGACGAGCAGGCGAGAGTGACGCGCAACCTGTCAAGCGCCATGCAGACGATTTCCAGCATCACCATTGAAACTTCAGCCGGAGCGCATGAAACCGCGCAGACGATTCAAGGCATGGTGACGCTTTCCGAACAACTCAACGAAGCGATTTCGAGATTCCGTGTGCGCGGAGAATTGGAAGGTCATTATTCATTCAATTATCCGCCGCAGGGGGATGACAATCTGGGCGGCGGATATACCCCGATGCGCTATTGATTTTGGAGGTGACGGCAAACGTGAAGCGGCAATTGATTGTTTTCAAAGTCGGTCAGGAAGAATTCGCGTTGGATATTCTTTTAACCAAAGAGATTTTGGTGATGGGGAATATCACGCCCGTACCGGAAACCGAAGATTATGTCGAAGGCGTCATGAACTTGAGAGGCAATCTGGTTCCGGTGCTTGATTTCAGGAAACGCCTGCGCGCCCGAAAAATCGAACAACACAACAATGTGCGCATCATCATCGCCAGACTTGAAAACAAATTAGTCGGGTTGATTGTTGATGACGCTTCCGAAGTTATCAAAGTAACCGATGATTTGTTGGAACCGGCACCCGATATTATTTCAGAAATGGGTGTTGAATATGTTTCCGGAATCGTCAATTTGAACAATCGGTTTATTACCTTAGTTGATTTACGCAAAGCATTAACCGAAGAGATTTTTACCGAACTTGATGAAGTGATGACGGTGATTGAACGCCAGCGAGAGGTGATTGAACAACGGCAGTTAGCGTAAATCGAGGTTTTTGAATGCAGAATACTTTAACTGATTTCACGCTTAATAAAGCAACCGGGTTGATTTCGTTATCGATATCCGATGAGGAATTCACTCTGTTTCGTGACCTGATTTACAAAGAGTGTGGCATCAGTTTGAGTAAAGAGAAGAAACTGTTTTTGGAATCCCGGTTGAAACGCCGCATGGAAGAATTAGGCATCCATACGGTGGGGGAGTATTTCTATCTGGTTTCGAGTTCCAAAAATCGCCTGAATGAATTGCCGGTTTTATTCGATGTTTTAACGATTGGCGAAACCTCGTTTTTCCGAAACAAACCGCAATTCGATTTATTTACCGATGTCGTTTTGCCGGAATTGATTGCCAAAAAAGAAAAGAGCAGCTCGAAAATTTTGCGCATCTGGAGCGCCGGTTGCTCGACCGGTCAAGAACCGTATAGTTTGGCGATGACGTTGCTTGAAGCGATTCCCGAAAGCGATTCAATGATGAGCCGGGTGTTTGCATCGGATTTGTCGTTTACGGCGCTGGAACGCGCGCAGCTCGGCTTTTATAAAACTGAGCAGGTTAAGTGTGTTGAGCCGGATTTATTGGCGAAATATTTCAACCCCATCAATGACGGGTATCAGATAAAAGAGGCAGTTAAAAAGCGCGTGATATTTGACTATCACAATTTGAAAAATGATAACGGACTGAGAAATCTCGACGTTATTTTCTGTCGCAACGTGATGATTTATTTTGATGCCGAGGAGCAGAAGCGATTGATTAATCGCTTTGTCAATTGCCTGGTTCCCGGAGGGTATTTATTTGTCGGGCACGCCGAAAGTTTACAGGGACTGTCGAATAAATTTTCGATGTTCCATAAAAATCGTGGCATTGCTTACAAGTTAGAAGTGTAAAAGGGTCGAATGGAAGATTTCAACAAAGAAGAACTAGACCAGTTATTCGCGGTATTTCGTGACCAGTCATTACAGATATTGGATGAGATGACGCAGGATTTGCTGGCGCTTGAAACTCTTGGGGGGGATGCGGAAACGCTGGCGCGATTGCGTCGCGGCGCGCACACCATCAAGGGAGATTCGGCCTGTATCGATTTACATGGGGTCAAAGAAATTACCCACCGGATTGAAGATTTTTTAGATGTGCTGATTCATCAGGGCGGAAAGTTTGAGGCGCACGCAGTTGATTTAATTTTACAGGCGCTTGATGAAATCAAAGCGGCAATTGCGACCGAAGATATTCAGGATGTGAAACCGGAAGTCGCGCAAAATCTGATTGCGAAGTTGAGTAATGCAAACCTTGAGAATGCCGTTGCCGAAATTCCCTTGATACTTGCTGACGAAGGTGAACCCATTCACTCGGAAGCCAACGCCGACGCAAAGAAAATGAATGGGGGCAAAGCCAAACGGGATTATGTTCGGGTTGAAGCGGCAAAAATCGATGAATTGTTGAATCTGGCAGGGGAGATGGTTATCGCGCGTTCCATCATCAATCAGATGGAACCGGAGATTGAAAGCAATTCGCGACACCACGAATTGTACGAACAATTCAATAACGCAAATTCGCAAATGGGCAAACTGATCGGTCAATTTCATAAAAGTGTTTTGAAAATGCGCATGGTCACTATCGATCAGGTGTTTAAACGCTTTGCCAGACCGATGCGTGAACTTGCGAACGAAACCGGAAAATTGGTTGACCTGGAATCTGTTGGCGGTGAAACCGAACTGGATCGGGCGTTGGTGGATTTGCTTTATGAGCCGACTCTGCATTTATTGAGAAATGCTGTTGACCACGGCATCGAATCTCTCGAAGAAAGGAAACTAACGGGCAAGCCCGAAGTCGCAAAAATCAATCTGCGCGCCTTTCACGAAGGCAATCAGGTGGTCGTCGAGGTGAGCGATGACGGGCGCGGCATTGATAAGGATTCGATAAAGAAAAAGGTGATTGAAGAAGGAATCCTCAACGCTTCAGAGGTTGAAAAATTAACCGAAGAAGAGGTTCTGGAATTGATTTTTCATCAGGGGGTTTCGACGGCTAAAGCCATTACCCACATTTCAGGACGCGGAGTGGGAATGTCAGCGGTTAAAGCCTCGGTTGAACAGTTGCGCGGCAGCATCAGTGTAAAAAGTGAATCGGGACTGGGCACCACCTTCACGCTCAGAATGCCACTGACGCTGGCAATCATCCGCGCCATGTTGTTTCAATCCAGCGGACAATTGTTTGCGCTGCCATTGCTTTCGATTCGTGAGATTGCCCGAGCCGAAGCGAGAAGCTTTTTATCGCTGGATGGCTTTGAAACCTTTCGATTGCGAGATGAATTTATTTCTCTGGTGCGACCGGGTGTCGTACTGGGGTTTGACCGAAGAAAGGGTGGAGTAGGCGGAGGATTTAGAAAAATCCCCGACCAATATTTCATCATTGTTCTCAATGTAGGCAGTAAAAAATATGGCATCATCGCGGACTCTTTGATTGGCGATCAGGAGTTGGTGATTAAACCATTGGATAGTAGTTGGGTGCAAAACGAAGCGTTAGCCGGAGCTTCGGTTCTGGGTGATGGCAAAGTGGCACTCATCATGGATGCAGAAATGATGTTCCGCAAAGTCATCCGGTACGAGCGGAGTCGCAGTATTGAAAAGAGGGTTAATGCAGGATAATCCGAAAAAAATTCGTGTGCTGGTGGTGGATGATTCAGCGGTAATGCGCAAGCTGATTTCCAATCTATTAGCCCGCGATAAATCAATTGAGGTAATCGCTACGGCAATCGACGGAGATTTCGCAATCAACAAAGTAGATCAATTAAAACCCGATGTGGTAACCCTGGATGTCGATATGCCGAGGATGGATGGAATGACCGCTTTGAAACACCTGGTTTCAAATCATCAAATTCCGGTTGTGATGCTCAGTTCGCTGACGACGCACGGCGCGGCGCTGACGATGGAGGCTCTGGAAATCGGCGCGGTTGATTTCGTGTATAAACCGAAAAGTTATTTGAATGTCGGCGAGATGGCTGAAGAGTTGATTTTGAAAGTTAAAGCCGCGGCGCGCGGGGTCATACCGGTAAAACCGAGACAACGTGATTTGCGGCAACCCCGTATTCAGAGGAAAAGGGTATTCGGCGCAAATGAAAAATGTGCTCAAAAAATAATCGCCATCGGCTCATCATCCGGCGGACCCAACGCCTTGCGCTATATGTTGCCTAAAATCCCGGCTGATATCGATGCCGGAATTTTAATCGTGCAGCATATGATGGATAGTTTTACCGCTTCGTTTGCCAAATGGTTGAACGAGATTTGTGAATTGGAAGTCAAAGAAGCAATTAATGGCGATTTGATTTTACCCGGAAGAGTTTTAATTGCTCCCGGCAATGCTCATATGAAAGTCACACGTTTGGAAAACGGGGGCGTCGTTCTCCTGGAAAGAGGGCGGTTGGTCAATGGGCATATGCCATCCGTCGATGTGTTGTTCAAATCGGTTGCGGAAGAATATGGCGCAAACGTCACCGGGGTTTTAATGACTGGAATGGGAAGTGATGGAGCCAATGGATTGGGGGAAATCAAACAAGCCGGTGGCTTTACCATCGCTCAGGATCGCGAAAGTTGTGTGGTTTATGGTATGCCCCGCGTCGCAGTGGAAAAGGGTTTCGTAGATTTTGTCGCACCTTTAAAAGAGATGGCCTCGCACCTGATCACTACAATCGGACAACGTGGACATAGGGAGGAAGTGTATGTCGGGAACCGTAGATAAATTATCGCTAGGGATGTCGCCAATGACCTGTCTGGTCGTTGATGATTCGGCATTTATGCGTTTTCACCTGAAACGATTAATTGGTGAGCTACAAAACGTGACTGCCAACGAAGCGACCAGCGGCGCTGAAGCCATTGCCAAATATAAATTGTTAAAACCCGATTTTGTCTTAATGGATATTGTCATGCCGGGAATGGAGGGCGTCGAAACCGTCAAAAAGATTTGCGAGTCAGACCCCTCGGCGCGCGTCATTATGATTAGCTCGGTTGATTATAAAGATATGGTTGATGAAGCTTTTGAAGCAGGAGCCAAAGGGTTTATCTCGAAACCGGTAACTATAGATATGTTAAAGATGACTCTCGAACGTGTTTTAAATGTGGTTTGAAAGTCGTTGAGGTTTTCAACATGAGATTAGATTTCGTCAAAATATTCATCAGTTCAACAAAGGAACTTTTGTATGAATTATTAGGTTCTGATGTTGATGTAGCGTCAATCGACATGCAGGCGACGCCGGTAACCGGCAGCGAAGTGATTACGATTATCGGGCTGGCGGGGGAAGCGCATGGTCGCGTGATTTTTGATATGGATTTAAATACTTCCATGAAACTGGGTGCCCACCTGATAGGTGAAGAACCGAAAGAGATGGATTCGATGGTCAGCAGTTCGATTGCCGAACTTTCTTCGATGGCTATCGGGCGGGCTATTTCTCAAATTAACAACAACGGTACACGATTAAAAATGACCCCACCACTCGTCATTAAGGGAACCAATCTGGAAAGTTTCGATAGATGTTATGAAACCCTGGTCGCTCCCATACAGACACCTTATGGCGAAGTCAGAATGAACGTCACGATTCATGATTTGGATTGAAGGAGTTGAATGATGGTACAAAAAACCGATGATATCCTCACCCTTTTCAATAAGAGTGAAGAGATTTTGGAGATGTTCCAAAGAGGCAGAGAATTCACTGAGGATTTAATGCGCGAAAACGAGCGGTTGCGTTATCGCATCGTCGAACTTGAATCCGACCAGTTGAATGTTGCCGACGCCGTCCAACGGAAACTGGTTGAATCCATGCAAGCCGAGATGGAGCGGTTAAAAGCCGACAACAGCCAGTTGACTCAAAAGCTGGAATTCTTGCGCCTCCGGTTCAAGGAAATCGAAGACGAGAATAAAGATTTTGCCAATCGTTATATTGAAGTCGAAGAGCAGAACGAAAGTTTGGCAAACCTTTATGTGGCGAGTCATCGGTTGCATTCTACGCTTGACCCCGAAGAGGTCATGGCTTGTATTAAAGAAATTTTAATCAATCTGATCGGGTCAGAAGAGTTCGGCGTCTTTATCGTTGATGATGAAACCAATGAATTGATTCTTGCCGGTCACGAAGGAGAAATCGTTCACCTGCTCGATAAAGATCGTGTGGCGTTTGGCGATGGATTGGAAGGGATGGTTGCCCAAAGCGGCGAACCTTTCTTTACGAATGATCTGGGTGATAATGGCGAAGTATGCGCCTGCATTCCCTTAAAAGTTAAAGAACGGGTGATTGGGGTTATCGCGATTTACCGGCTACTCGGACATAAACGCGGGCTGACGAATCTCGATCACCGCTTGATGGAATTGCTGGCGGGGGATGCAGCGACGGCTCTGGTCAGTTCCAAGCTTTATGCGATGGCTGACAGAAAGTTACGAACGATTGAAGGATTTATGAACTTGCTCAGAGTTCGATAAGGGGAGGGGTTATGAATAACCGATCACTGTTGGTAGTCGATGATTCAGCAACATTCAGACAATTGTTATGCATGAGTTTGGCAAGGGTTGATGGCATTTCTTCATCAAATATTACCGAGGCTTCGGATGGCGCAGAGGCTTACAATAAAGTTAAAGAGCGCCACTTTGATCTGGTGTTGACCGACATCAATATGCCGAATATGACCGGATTGGAATTTCTCGATAAGGTTCGCAACGAACTTCATCAAAATGAATTGCCGATTATCATTATCACCACCAAAGGGGCGGATGATGATGTCAATGCCGGGATGCAACTCGGCGCCAACGGCTATTTATCCAAACCCGTATCAATGATGCAGTTGAAGGATTTGATTAAAAACTACCTGAAATAGGAAAGCCATGGAACTGACTGGTAATCTTAGCGATTTCGCATTGGGTGATATTCTAAGAATTATGTCGCTCAGTGAAAGAACCGGAACCCTCACCTTATCGAATGGCAGTGTGGGCGGGATCATCGTTCTGGAGCGGGGACGCATTACCCATGCGACGCGAACGCCGGGTGAAAATTTCGCAGATTACCTGGTCAGATTCGGCGCGTTAACCTTGAGTGAATATCAAGAGCTGAAAACCAAATGCAATCAAATTCACAAAGCCTGGATTTTCGGGGCGCTGATTGCCGAAAAAGGGTTGATTGCTGCAGACCTTCTGGAAAACTATGCCCGGCAATATTTATGGGAAGTTTTAAATGAGTTAATCAAACTCGAAAAAGCCAATTTCGGAATCGCTCTGAACGAAATCAGTTTCGGTCAATTCGGGGATGTGAAATTGCGTGAAGGATTCGAGGTTGAAGAGGTTTTACTCGGAGAAGCCAAAGCCCGCGATGAATCGAATCGCTTGAATGAGGCGATGGCTGCAACCGTTGAAGCAACCGTCAGGCAATACGGTAGCGGATATTTAAACGGTTCTTCGACCAATTCGCTGGATTCTCAAAAGTTCAAAACCCGTGAACTGGTTTACCCCATCAGCATTGACCCGCCGCAACCTCAGTCCAACGGTAATGATTTTCCGGGGTTTCATTCAGCCAAGCCTCAAGCTGAATATGATAAGCCGAATGAAGAGGCGACCGGCGAAAATCTGGAAGAATTTCAATCATTGAATGGTAGTGGAAACCCTGGTGCCCTTTTATATAAAACCGGAAAGGATAATTCCCATCTGCTTTGTTCATTGCTTGCGGAATTGCGCTCACTTTCGTTTGAGGCAGAGGTGAGTTTGTCGGTTATGCGTTATGCCAGTGAGGTCGCCTCGCGAGGGATTTTATTTGTGGTCAAAAATGATGAACTCTGCGGTCTCGGTCAATTCGGCGTAGAAAATCACAATTATCAGGGTAGCGTAGACGAATTGGTACGCGCCATTCGCATTCCGGTAAAAGTACAAAGCGTGTTTACCAATGTGGTGACCACCGGCGAACCGTTCGTCGGCATCATCAAAGACGGGTATTGGAATTTTGAGGTGTTAAGCCGACTGGGTGAAACCAACAAAGCCTTACATGCCTTTGCCTTGCCAATCTATTGTAAAGGTGAAGTGTTGTTTGTGGTATACGGCGATAATTATCCGGCGAATGATAATTTTGAAGGCTTTGAAGAATTTCAGGTCTTCGTTCAACAGGCGACGATTGTTTTGGACAAACTGGTTCTCGAAAGGGAATTGCAGGAGATTCAACCGGCGCTTTTGCATAAACCTACCCTATCCAACCTCATTATGTGAGCCACCTGCATGCAGAATTTAGCGACCGGCTTATAGCTTCCTTGCAAAATGTTTTCCAGGCAATTGTTTAATTCTCTCCTTCATCTCAAGGTTGAAAAGCGCATCATTTAATTCCCCAAAATTCAATTTCGTCAGTTCCGTGAGTTTATCAATGTGCAGGGATTCATCCGGTTTTAAAAGGGCAAGCACTTTTTTCTCATTTTCCGACAGGCTGATTTCATCAATTGCCAATTGGGTAGGAATTTTTTCATTGCGTTCAGCGGAAAGAATTTGGGTTTTAACCTCGAAAGGGAATTCCTCGACAACATCCTGCCAGCTTTGCACCAGTTTTGCGCCATCCTTAATCAAGTAATTCGGCCCGAAACTTTTTGCCGAAGTAATGTTTCCCGGCACGGCAAAAACTTCGCGGTCTTGCTCATAAGCCATCCGCGCGGTGATTAACGAACCGCTCCGTTCTGCGCCTTCGACAATTAAAACGCCGAGCGAGATGCCGCTGATGATGCGATTTCTGAAGGGGAAATTTTGTGGCAAAGGTGGTGTGCCGATGGGAAATTCCGTTAATAAAGCGCCGTTTTCGCGAATTTTTTCGACCAGCTTTTTATTCTCTTTGGGATAGACCGCGTCCAATCCTGTGCCCATCACCGCGAGCGTTAGCCCTTTGCCATCTAACGCGCCCTGATGGGCTGCCGAATCGATACCGCGCGCCAGTCCTGAAACGATAGTAACGCCGCGCATCGCAAGTTCGCGCCCAAGCATTTCTGCGACATTGCGACCATAGGTCGAACAATGTCTGGAACCGACTACCGCGAGTGCCGGTTGCGCAAGCGCGCGTTGAATATCGCCGGAAGCAAACAGGACAATCGGCGGGTCATAGGTTTCTTTTAATAACGGCGGATAATCGTCATCATCAAGGGTTAAGATCGTGCCACTCAGATTTTCAAGTTGTTTTAATTCCGCTTCGGCGCGTAGTCGCGGTTCGATGCTTTTTAACTGGTCAATAATCTCTCGTTTGATGCCAAGAGTTTCAAGCGTGTGAACATTGGCATTGAAACAATCTGTCGGGCTGCCAAATTTATCCAGCAGCATCGCGGCGGTTCTGGAACCAACCCCGGTGATGAAACTAAAAGCCAGCCAATCCAGGATGTCAGTTTGCGAATTCATTTTCCCTCTTATGCCCAGTAATTGCGATCCAGTGAACGATATTGAATGGCTTCACTGACGTGATAGGGTTCAATTGCGTCTTTGCCTTCAATGTCAGCCAGAGTGCGACTCACTTTCAAGATGCGGTCATAGGCGCGTGCCGAAAGCCCAAGTCGGGTGAGGGCATTCTCAAGCATCGATTTCGAGCGCGCGTCAATCTGGCAGTATTTGCGAATCAGACGCGGAGACATCTGGGCATTACAAAATATTTTTTCTCCGTGAAAACGTTCGCGTTGAATGCCGCGAGTTTGAACGACCCGTTCCCGAATCGCTTTTGAAGATTCGCCGGGTTCATCATTGGATAGTTCGGCAAATTTAACCGCCGGAACGTCGATATGAATATCTATGCGGTCAAGTAAGGGTCCAGAGATTTTTGAAACATAACGTTGAATCTGCATCGGCGAGCATTTGCATTCGCGTGTCGGGTCATTAAAGTAACCGCAAGGGCAGGGATTCATCGCGGCGGCAAGCATGAATCTCGCCGGGAAGGTCAACGACATCGAAGCGCGTGAAATGGTGACGCGACCGTCTTCCAAAGGCTGGCGCATGACTTCAAGGACATTGCGTTCAAATTCCGGGAGTTCATCCAGGAATAAAACTCCGTTGTGAGCTAAGGAGACTTCGCCGGGTCGCGGCACAGCGCCGCCGCCAATCAAACCCGCATCAGAGATGGTGTGATGCGGGGCGCGAAACGGGCGCGTCGATACAATGCCGCGTTTTTCAGTGAAGCCCGCGACCGAATGAATTTTGGTGCATTCGATGGCTTCTTCAAATTGCAGCGGCGGCAAAATACTGGGAACCCGTTTCGCCAGCATGGTTTTGCCTGACCCCGGAGGCCCGATGAGCAATATATTATGACCGCCGCAGGTTGCCACTTCTAAAGCGCGTTTGGCGTTTGCCTGTCCGCGAACTTCACGAAAATCTTCCGAATAATAGTTGGAGTCGGCGAGCAAAGATTGCGTATCAATAATCATCGGCGATTGGTCGGTATCGCCATTCAAGATGGCAACCACACTTTGCAAATCACTCACGGCGTATACATCCAAACCATTGACGACGGCGGCTTCCAGGGCGTTTTCTTCGGGAATCAATAATCGTTTCAAGCCTTTTTGGCGAGTGGCAACGGCAATCGGCAATCCGCCTTTGACCGGACGCAATCGTCCATCGAGAGATAACTCACCGACGATTAAGGTGTCTTCCAATGCCTCGCATTTCAAATCGCCGTTCGCGCCAAGAATGCCAATTGCGATGGGTAAATCAAAACTTGAACCCTCTTTTTTTATATCAGCAGGCGCGAGGTTGACGGTTACGCGATGAATCGGGAAAAAGAATCCGCAATTATTGATGGCTGCGCGAATGCGCTCGCGACTTTCACGCACCGCCGCATCGGGAAGCCCGACCATCGTAAAAGTGGGCACCAAACTGTCACCCGCTTTGGGGGTCAAATCAATTTCAACATCAACTACGAAGGCGTCAATACCGAATACCGCGGCGCTCAAGGTTTTGAACAGCATGGCTTTCCTCCGAATTTATGACTGAAAATCAAGAAATGCGTAAATTTCAGATAACCCGATAGACGCCAATAGCCGAAAAAGTAATGCAGTTTGATAAAAAAAATTGGTGTTATAGTTGTCGCTTTTCGAGAGGTGAGAATAATATCGTGGGAATGAAAAGTTTCTGGGATGCCGTGATTTCGATTGTCGTATTAGGCGGGATATTGATACTCAGCGCGATTTTTACCAATTGGTTTACCCGCAAAATGTATTTTCAATGCAGCGAATGTCGCGCGTTGAATGCCAAACGCCGCACCCATTGCCGGGTTTGTCATCAAGCTTTAAAGCAACATTAAAAAAGCGCCGCGGAAAAGTTGCGTCGCTTCATCGAGATTAATTTTACAAAGGGAATTTTAAGGTTTTTGTTTAGCCGGAGAGCCGTCTTCGGTTGGCGCGTAATAGCCGCTACGGGTTCGCGCAACCAGTTTTTTATTACTGGGACTGGCGACTTGAACTCTCACGGTACGGAAGGTGCCGTCTTTTTTATTGTTGGTCGAATAATACCCGATTGCATACTGGGTTCTCAGGTCAGTGGAAATCTGTTGTCCGATGGTGTGAACCTCTGCAAGTTCTTTGGGAAAAAAAGCGCGACCGCCGGTTTCAACCGCAAGCTTGCTCAGCAGGGCTTCGGCTTTTTCCTTGGAACTCTTTTTGAAAAGCCCTTTGTCGGTATCGAGGTCTTGGGTAAAGCCAATGAGATAAATTTGCGTATCGCTTTCCTGTAAATGTTTTACGACTTCATCGAATTTATAATAGTTCTCCTTGTCCAATCCATCGGTGACCACGACAAGGGCGCGACGCCGGTTTTTACTGTCTTTTTTTGCATAATCGGCAGCCAGATAAATGGCATCAAGCATAGAGGTCTGACTGCGCGCCACAAGACCGTCGAGGGTGTCGAGAACCTCTTGAGTATCAGCGGTAAATTCGCAAAGCAGTTCCGGTGATTCTTTGAATTCGATGACTGCCATCTCGTCGCCTTTTTTGCTGTCTTTTACGAGGTTTTTGGAAGCTTTGATAATGGTATCTAACTTCGCGCGCATGGAACCTGATGTGTCTATGGTGAAGACCACCGACACCGGAACCTGGTCTTTACTGAAAAAGGTAATCTCCTGCGGGGATTTGTCTTCAAATACCTGAAAATCTTTTTGCGCGAGATTCATGATAGTCTGCGCATTGGCTTGGTCAAAAACCGTCACATCAAGCATAACCAAATCGGCATTCAAAACGAGGTCAGGTCCATCCGGGTTTTCCGGTTTAGACGGTTTTTTATCCTGCGGCTTGTCTTTTGATTTGTCCTGTGGTTTTTCCGATTGGCTGTCTTGACTGGCGTTCACTTGAAAGTGATTTGCGAGTGAAAGGCTTGATAAGATGAAAGTGAACGCGACCACTAGCGCGATAAATTTATTGCTTCTGCACATCATAGTTGAATCTTACTCCCCCCGATATTTTTTTGAAAACCTCAAAATTTAAAGCTTCTAACGATTATTTGAATTTTTAGGATGCGCTTAACAACATCACCCGTTGCCGAAAGAACGAAGTAAAGCTCTATCCTTTGCATAAAATTAAAGGTGTGTACCCGGGTTTATAAAGGTGCAGATGAAGGCTAATGACTTTTTCAGGATGGGAAAAAATTAAGCCGACGTGGTAATGGAAAAATTACCACGTCGGCTTTAATAAAGGCTCTCAATTTAAATTTGAGAGGCTATGGCTTACAACCTTCACCCCTGCACGGTGGCGGAGGTGCTGCCCCACAGAGAGAAGTATTGTTACGAATATCTCTGTCTATGGTTGTACAAACCGGGTTGCCGGGTGGTACTTGCAACGACCCGTTGCCTTTGAAGGTTGAGCGGTCAACCAATCCTTGAACCCGATAGGCTGGGGTGTTGTGGGTTAAAGTATAAACGCAGCCCTGCTTTTTCACCGACCCTTTACCGGAGAAGGTCGAGCCATTGCAGCAGTAGCGGTAATCGCCGGTCTGCGAATTCCACAATAAAACATTGTTGGCATTGGAATCATCCTGCAACCACATATCAAACACGGCAACCGAGAAACTACAGGTCGCGGTGTTGCCGCTGCCATCGGTTGCCGTACAGGTAACTACAGAGGTGCCGACTGGCAGAGGTGAACCCGATGGCGGCACACAGGCGACGGTTACGCCCGAACAATTATCCGATGCTGTCGGCGGTGCGAAATTGACCACTGCGGATGTTGATGTACAGGTGTTTTGTGCAGTGGTGACAACAGCGTTCGCCGGACAGGTGATGATTGGGGGTTGCGTATCGTTTACGGTTACAGTGAATGAACAGGACGCCAATTCGCCGCTCGGAGTTGTTGGCCTGTCGATGATGATACCCTGATCCTGACAAGTTACTGTGGTTGTGCCAACCGGGAAGAATGAGCCGGAAGCCGGAGAGCAGATAATTTGACCACAACTGCCGGTGGTTGTCGGAGCCGGGTAATTGACAACCGCGCCACATTGATCGGTGTCATTCGATTGGGTAATGTCCGCAGGACAAGTGATTTCACACGAAGCCCCCAGACAAGTCGTAACCGATACGTCATCTATTGCCACCCCTGCGAGTTGAACGGTGGTATCGGTGTCGAGGTGAAAGACAATTTCGATATTCAAACCCGCCAAAGCGCTGATGTCACCGGAATAGTTCCCCCATCCGGCGGATTCAGCAATTGTAGTTGCCGGATTACCGATGGTGTTGTTCATTGTGGCATCCAGCCAGTTATAGAGGCGCACGGCATTTGAGGGATTACCGACCTCGCGGGCTTCGACAAAGAAGTGGTCGAAATTGGCAGACTCTATGTGATAGCGCATTGCCCAGTTCAGGCGAATCGGAGCTGACACACCTGCAAGATTGATGTTTGGTGAAATCAATTCCTGGTTGCTACTTGCATTATAGGTATTATCCAAATCGGTTTTCCAACAGGTTGTTCCACTATTTGCAGTGGTGATAGGAGCAAATGTTGGAGTACCGAGTTCCCATTCATCCTGTGTGCCGCTATGGGTAAACCCGGCTGCGCCCGACTCAAAATCTGTGCTGAAAATAGGAGTTTCGGTAAACCCGGGAGCGCAGGGAGAAGTGCTTGCGGGTTCGCACACCGTGATACTCCAGGAATTGAGCGTGCCCCCATCACCGGTCGCATCATCACGAATCACCAATGTCCAGGTGCCGCCGGCATCTTCACCTTTAAACCATCCCAGTCGATAGGCTAACTCAGGTTGAATATGAAAACTCGAAGATAGCGCGAATGCCGGAGGCAACGCGGCATCTTCATCGATGACGATATCCATCAGGGTTTGTGTGCCACCTACGGTTGCTGCTCCGATGTCGGTGAATAGCCCGTTATCGTTGCCTGCCGGAGATTGTAGATGCACATCAAGGTCTGCCATGAAGGTGTGATCCAGGTTGATGCGAATATCGAGGTCTTCGATTCGCGGGTTTCCGGGAATCGTGATGGTTGAAGTCACCATACCGGGTCCGGTCGGGATCGCGACCGGTGTATTGTTGGTATAAGTCGTACAGGTTCCCGCCGGGGTAGCCTGTGGATGTACGGCTACACTCAAATGATAAGTCGCGGTTGCCCCTAAGCCCCCTGCCACAATTGAGTCAACGTAGACGAAATAGGTGCCTGGGTCTTTTACGGTAAAAAAGAAGGCTTCCGAGTTGGGGTCGGTAGCCGTCCCGCCGGCATTAGCATCATTGACTAAAAGAATCTGATTAGCCGGGGGATTGCCGAATAAGCCAAAACCTAAACGCCCATTCCAAATATTGGCATCACGTTCAGGGTTCATATCCAGGCTGAGGAATACCGTGTCACCGGCGGCAAGCGTCAGGCTGAAGAAATCCGCCTCGCCCGGTGAGACTGCCGTAACCGTGCCACTCATCCATCCCGATGCAGGCAATGGATTGGCAGTTCCGGTGGTATTGTTGGATTCAGTTTCAGCAACCGGCGAACCGGTCTGGCGCGAGAAATAAAGGTCGTAGGGACGTATCGTTCCGGTTGGCAAGTTATGGCGAACCCGCAGATAAAAAGTTCCGGTGCTGGGAATGAGCAATCCCGCAATTGACGACGAAGAGGCATTAAACGAACCGTCGTTATTGTCGGTTTCAAGTACCGTTGTGCCATCGGTGCTCAACACCTCCAACACACTATCACCACTTGCTGAAGCGTCAAAAAGTGTTTGAGTGGCGGCATAAATGCGGTCACCGATGGTTGCCGAAAAGGAATAAAAATCCACATCGGCAGTCGGGAATACCGTGCCGCGCACTTTGGCGCTCGCTCCGCTGATGGCGGTTGCGGTTGCCGCCGTGTTGTTGGGTTCGACTTCATTGATTTGCGTAGTCGTGGCATTCACGCGGTTGGGAGTAGAAACCTTCCCTTTAACGGGTGACGAAACCGGAACTGTAATCATTGCCGTATCCGGGTTCGGCAGATCTCCGGTTTCGGTTTTGCCTTGTGGTTGCGACGATTGTCCGGGTTTTTCAGTTTGGGGGTCTTGACTGAGTGAGGTAGCAACTGCTGTTAGGGGCTTTGTTTCACTTGTCCTTGAGAGTTGAGGCAACGCGACACAGATAGAAACAAAGACAAATAGTAAAGATAAAAACCTAAGGGTTGGTTTTCGTAGGGGTAACTTCATTATTGGTCCTCCAATTTGAATTTAAGATTGATGCCGGGTTTAATTTTGATACTTCTGTCTTATCTCTACAGGGTTGGTTCCTCGCAATTTGCTGCGAAAGATTATCTGCCTAATCTGATACCATAAAGCTTCCCGTGCGAAGATGCATTAAAAGCTTTTAGTTACAATTCAACTGAATGATGATGCTATTTGTTTAGTAATTCGGAAACTTCAGAACAAGATCGTACAGCCTGACAGTGCGCGGGGAAGTTTATAGCATGGTCAATTAAGGGTCAAATTCAGTTGTTAAGGATATACAGATAGATTGAATATTTTTTATTTGAAGCCATTCGACATTTAATAGCCTGGAGTTCAGGCTAATCCCTTCATCTTATTTTGAAGGTTGTCATCCGGTTAAACACAATTCGGTTCGATGTCGGTCACCGGATGCAAGACGCTTTCTGTGGAGTTCGATAACGCAGAGTATAATTCTACTGTCGCCGCACTCCAAAGCCAGTTCCCCATTTAATTGCCCTGCGGTTTGGGAAATAATAATGAAACTTTTGCAAGTTTAGGTGGTTAGCATCTACAATTTAATCGAACCACCATTCCAGCCCGTTTAAGCGTCGTTTGTAGGAGGGTAAATTGGAGCCTTTAATTAGCTTCCTGTTCAAGTATCGAGCCGCTTTATTTTCAAAAAGCCAATTCGGATTTGGTGTGCGTCCGCAATGGTGGATGCTGGTGGTTGCTATCATCGGAATTGCGGCTTTGCTCTATTTCATCTATGTGCGCTTTTCTGCCCAACTCCCTACTGAGTGGCGCATCGGTCTGATGGCGCTTCGCACCTGCCTCATCGCCTTAATCGTTTTCTGTATTATGCGTCCTATCATTGTGGTTCCGGCGGTTCTGCCACAATCCAGTTACGTGCTGGTGTTAATGGATGATTCATCCAGTATGCAACTTGCCGATGAAACCAATCCGACGCGCCTTGAAACGATTAAAAAATTGCTGGCAAGCGATGGTCAGTTTAATCAACAACTCTCCTCAAACTTTAAAATTCGCACTTATAAATTTTCCAATAATGCCGAGCGCGCCGATGCCGGTTTACTCACAGGTGAAGGTGAACAGACCAACCTGACCACCGCCATCGAACAAAGCGTTCGCGATGCGGCAGGGCTTCCGGTATCGGGTATCGTGGTCATCAGCGATGGCGCAAGCAACGCTGAAGCCGATGCGGCAAACAATCTTTCAAATACACTCACGAATTTGAAAGCCCGTAATCTGCCGGTTTTCACCATTGGCGTCGGTCCCACGAAAATCGAAAATGATGTCGAGGTCATCCGCGCTACCGCACCGCGTCGGGTGATTGCCGGGTCAACCATCACCACAGAAGTTTTGCTGAAAGGCAGCGGTGATGGGCAACAGGTTGTCCAGGTGGATTTGCTCGAAGACGGACACCCGCTGCGCTCTCAACCGGTCACTTTACAAGGTGAAGCGACCACCGTTGCCAAGGTCAATTTCAAACCGTTAACTCTCGGCGTACACCGCTACGCGCTCAGCGTCAAACCCGCAGAAGGTGAACCCATCGTTGATAACAACGCTGCCGAAGTTGTTGTTGAGGTCGAAGACGCGCATCCGAAAATTCTCTACATTGAAGGTGAACCTCGTTGGGAATATGGCAAATTGCGATCAGCCTTCGCTGAAGAAAAAAATATGACGCTGATTTCAATCCTGCGTTCCGCCGATGGTAAATACTATCGTCAGGGCATAGAAAATCCCGATGAGTTGGTTCAAGGCTTTCCGAAAACCGAAGAAGAACTATTTAAATATGACGCCATCGTTATTGGCAGTATCGAAGCGACCTTTTTCAGTTTCGACCAACTTCGCGCCCTCGAACAATTCGTGTCGCGGCGCGGTGGCACGCTTCTGGTTCTCGGCGGCGCGAAATCTTTAATGCAGGGCGGCTACACCAACACGCCAATTGCCGATTTGCTGCCGATTTTTATGAAAGGCGAAACGACAACAGAAAGCCAAACCTTCAAGGCTCAATTGACGGCGCGCGGCAAAGAGCATCAAGCCGTGCAACTGGTTGAACAGGCTGAAACCAACGCCAAAGCCTGGGAACAGTTGCCGCCAATCACTCTCCCTGAAATCGCTACCGAAATTAAACCCGGCGCGACCGTCTTACTCGAAGCCAAAAGCACAACCGGCAATCGCGCGGTGCCACTACTTATCGAAGAGCGCTATGGTCGCGGGCGAACAATGGCATTTCTGGCGTCTGACACCTGGCGCTGGCGCATGATGCTGGATTCAAAAAATAAATCGTTCGAGACTTTTTGGCTCAATCTCTCGCGTTACCTTGTCGAATCGGTTCGCCATCGCGTCGAGGCATTCACCGAACGTGGATTTTACAACCCGCGTGAGGAAGTCAAAATCAAAGTCGAAGTCGGTGATGAGAAATATCTCAATGTCAGCGGCGCACAGGTTACCGCCAAAGTGATTTCGCCATCGGGTTCAACGATTGAAGTTCCCGTGAAACCGTCAACCGATTCGGGATTTGAAGGATATATCGGCTCATTCATACCGGAGGAAGAAGGGCTTTACAAAATCGAAAGCTCAGCCAAACGCGGCGATAAATCACAGGCGGGATTAGGAAGCGGGGTTGCCAGTTTTATTGTCGGGAAAATCAATCGCGAAGCTTATGACGCGGCGCAAAATCGCGAATTGCTCCGTCGCGTGGCAAGCGAAACCGGCGGCAATTATTACACCCCGAGCGAAACCAAAAATTTGCTCGAAGATTTGACCCACAGAGAAAGCAATAACTCGGTGCGCGTTACTTATGACCTCTGGGATATGCCGTTTAATTTCCTGCTGGCTATTGCCCTTGCCGCAGCCGAATGGTTCATCCGCAAACGCAAAGGACTGGCTTAAAAATTATTTCAAACAGGGTTTGACGAATTGATTGAATTCGTTTTCAAACCACATGAAAGCGTCATGAAAAAGTTTTCTGCATCCCTCTTGATTTTATGTGTTGCCTTATGCGCCTGCGTCAATGCGGGCGAGCAGAGCAATCAATCAACACCTGAAAAACCTGCACAAGAAAAACCGCAAACCAAACGCGCCACCATCGACCCCAATAAATTTGCGCTGGTGATTGCCGGGGTTGGCGGCGAAGAAAGCTATACCAAAAAATTCACCGCGCAGGCGATGCAACTTTACGACACGCTTACCAACAAACTGGGATTTGATGAAAAACAGGTTTACCTGTTAACTGAAAACGTGGTGAGCGCCGCGGAAAATGTGGCACAGGGAAATTTCGCGCGCGCCACCGCAGAGGAAACCCGCAAAGCCTTTGCCGCAATTAAAGCCGCGAGCAAGCCCGAAGGTCTGGTGTTTATCTGTTTGATTGGGCACGGTTCCGCCGAAGCCGAAAATCCAAAATTCAATCTCGTCGGTCCCGATATCAATGCCAAAGAATATGCCAAACTCATCGGAGACTTACCAACCAGGCGCAATATATTCGTCAATACCACCAGTTCATCAGGTGATTTCATCAAGCCGCTTTCTGCTGAAAATCGCATTGTTTTAACCGCCACTCGCAGCGGCAACGAACAAAATGCCACCTACTTTGCTGAACCGTTTATTAAAGCCTTGACCGAAAGCGCGGCGGATACCGATAAAAGCGGTCGCATTTCAATTCTTGAAGCATTCAATTTTGCAACCAAAGTTACTCAGGACTGGTATAAACAAAAGACCAGACTTGCAACCGAACACGCCTTGATTGATGACAATGGCGATGGCACGGGACATGAACAGGCTGGCGACGGCGATGGCGCGATTGCCAAAACCACATATCTCGATTCCAAATCGGTTGAAGAAGCCGCTAACGATGTCGAGGTCATTCGCCTGTTGGAGATCAAACAACAACTCGAAGTCGATATTGAAAAACTCAAAGCGCGCAAACCGGAAATGCAAGTCGAAGAGTACGAAACTGAACTTGAGCGGTTGCTGGTTGAACTGGCGAAAACCAACCGGCAAATCAAAGCAAGAAAAAAATAGAGCATTGCATCAGACAGGTAGTTATTTATGAAGCATCTAGGAATTATTTTATTAGGCTTGGCGCTCAGTTGCGTGAGTGTCGCTCAGGATTTATCCATCGAACGCGGCAAAATTTTTTTCAAAACCGGCACATATAAAGAAGCGATTGCACATTGCAATGCGATGCTTGAAAAACAGCCGGACAACCGCGAGGCGCAGGAACTGCTTATCCGCGCACAAACCGAAATCGGGGAATATGCGGTTGCCGAAAAGCGTGTCAAAGAATTCCTGGCGAAATCACCCAATGATGCGGGCTTGAGAATCGCGCTCGCGAATATCGAATTTGCGACCGGACGATATGTTGAAGCCGCAGCCGATTTTGACCGCGCGGCAAAGACCGGCAAAGGCGCTACCCTTTACCGCGCCCTGTTGAATAAAGGGCGTGCCCTCATCGCGCAAGGGAAAACCGATGAAGCCAAAGTGGTTTTGGTTGACCTCGCGGAAAAATACAACAGTGATAATGAAAATGGCGCAGAAACCTTGACGATTTTCGCCAAGACGTTTGCCTTGCTTGAAAAGTATCAAGATGCCAATGACATCTTTATTGATGCGAGGGATGCCGATGAAACTTATGCCGAAGCTTTCATCGGGCAGGGCGAATTGTTGAGCGAAAAATATAATTACGGTGAAGCCGAAAGCTTGTTTAATGATGCGCTGCAAATCAACGCTAGTTCACCCGATGCAATTGTCGGATTGGCCGATACCAAACGGCAGGCATTTTCGCGTGAAGCGAGTGGCGCGGTCGAAATGGCTTTGAAAATCAATCCTAATTTTGTTCGGGGGCTGGTTTTAAAATCGTGGCTCGAACTGGAAGATGAAAAATTCGATGAAGCGAATAAAACCGTCGAACGGGCGTTGGCGATTAACCCCAACTCGGTTGAAGCGCGGGCGATTCGCGGAGCGATGTTTTTTCTAAGTGGAAAACCCGGCGAATTCGATGCCGAGACTAAACGTGTGCTCGCGATCAATCCGAAAGCCGGTGTCTATTTTGAAACCCTCGGTCATTTTTCCGTAAACAATCGCCGCTATTTTGATGCCGTCGAATATTACAAACGCGCCGTCGAGCTTTCGCCCAATTTGTGGAGCGCGCGAACCCAGCTTGGCATTCAACTGCTTCGCGTAGGCAAATCGGCAGAAGGGCGTGAAGAACTCGAAAAGGCATTTGAAGGCGACCCGTTCAATGTATGGGCAAAAAATACGCTCGATTTGCTTGATACTATGAAAGAGTACCGAGACACCTTGCGCGATCCATTTATCATTCGCACCGCGCCGGATGAAACCGGAGCGCTTGCGCCGTATGCGGCGGAACTAGCCGAAGAGGCACACAAAAAATTAACCACGAAATATAAATTCACGCCGAAATCGCCGATTACCGTAGAGATTTTTGAAAACCACGAAGACTTTGCCGTAAAAGCCTTGGGGCTTCCGGGGCTTGGCGCGCTCGGCGTCTGTTTCGGCCCGACGATTGCGATGGATAGCCCGTCGGCACGCGAAGCTGGCGAGTTCAATTGGGGCAGCACGCTTTGGCACGAATACATGCATGTCATCTCGTTGCAGATGACCGATTTCAAAATCCCGCGTTGGTTCTCTGAAGGGCTTTCGGTTTATGAAGAACGGCGAGCGCGAACCGGTTGGGGCGATGATTGGCGTTTCGAGACCTTGAAAGCTTATACCGATGGTCGCTTCGTCAAAATAGCCGATTTGGATAAAGCCTTCACGCGCCCGACCACCCCGGACGGCGTGCCGATTGCTTATTTTCAAGCCTCACAGGTTTGTGAGTTTGTCGAAGAAAAATATGGCTTCGAGACGATTTTAAAAATGCTGGCGGCATATAAAGAAGGATTGAAAGACACTGAGGTTTTGCAACGCGCCTTGCAACTTACGCCTGAAAAATTCGACCAGGCATTTAAAGAGTTTCTTAATGCCAAAGTGTCAAAATATATCGAGGCGTTGGGCAAAGGACCGACGCAAACCACCAATGACCCAAAACAGGCGAAAGCGGTTTTATCAGCGGTGCTAACCACGCGACCGAATGATTATTTTGCCAATTTGAGAATGGGAGCGATTTACAAATCCGAAAACGATCAGGCAAAAGCCATTGAACATCTGAAACGCGCCATCGAACTTTTTCCTTATTATTCGGGAGACGGCAATCCTTACGAATTGCTCGCCGAAATTTACCTCGCGCAAGGAAAAAAAGCCGAGGCGATTGGCGCATTGGAATCGTTGATTCGCTTTAATGAGACCGATGCCGAAGCTTATAAACGACTCGGACAGTTGAAACTCGAATCGGGTGATAAAGCGGGCGCGCTCAATATCATTATGACAAGTTTTTACATCTCGCCCTTTGATGCCAGCTTGCATAAGCTCGCCGGAGATGCTTATTTTGAACAAGGGAAGCTTGGCGATTCCATTCGCGAATATCGCGTAGTGGTGACGCTTGAACCGCCTGATGAAGCGGGCGCGCGATTCGATCTAGCCCGCGCGCTCGAAGCCAGTGGAGATAAAAAAGAGGCGAAACGCGAAATCTTAAAGTCTTTGGAAATCGCGCCCGGATTTGAAAAGGCGCAGGAACTGTTGCTCAAGATTCGCGGTGAAAATTGATTTACCGGGTTAAGGGATTATCCAATTTACAGCAGTATTTTCTTTGATGAGTCGGTGAAGTTATGAATAAAAAAATGGTTGTTGCACTTTTCATAACCATGATGATGTTGATTGCCTTGCCTGCGGCATTTCGCGCCGAAGGTGAAGGAGAGCGCACCGCAAATAAACTCTCCGACAAAAGCAAATTTTCTTATCCGGACAACCGCATGGGTGAACAGAAAGATTTATCCGATAAATTCATGTTCGCGCGCATTCATTTCGGGCCGATTTTCCCCGGCGGATACTGGGGAGATCGCGGCGAACAATGGTCACATGATTTCCCTGAAGCCGGACTTCATTTAAGAAAAATTTTGTCCGAAGTCTCAAAAACGCCGGTGTATGTTGAAGAAAACGAATATGTATTCACCTTCAACGACCCGAACCTTCACAAATACCCATTGGCTTATATTTGTGAAGTCGGGCATCTCGATATGAGTGAAGATGAAATCAAAGGGATGCGCGAATATTTGCTGCGCGGTGGGTTTTTAATCGTCGATGATTTTCGCGGCGATTGGGAATATCAAAACTTTTTTGAATATGTCAAACGCGCCTTTCCCGAAGAAGAATATAAAATCAAACCGCTCGACGTATCGCATCCGATTTTCAACTGTTTTTTCTCAATCAAAACACTGGAACTCAATCCGATGTATCGCCAGCGCGGCTATAATTTCAATCCGCAATTTCTGGGAATGGAAGATAAACACGGTCGCTTGATGATGATTATCAATTTTAACTATGATGTGAGCGATTACTGGCAATGGTCAAACGACCCATTTGCGCCGATAGAAGAATCGAATACCGCTTATAAATTCGGCGTCAATTACATCTTTTACGCGATGACACATTGATTAGAGTGATGAGCGATGAGTAATGCGTGATGAGTATTAAAGGTTTGCTCATCACGCATTACTCATCGCTCATCATTCACAGAGGAGATAATGGCAATAGACACGAGAGAGATTGTTCAAGAAGATGCACTTTTGGAAAAACTGCTTTCCGCGCGAGAGCAAATAATTCACGAAGTCAGAAAAGTAATTGTCGGGCAAGATGAGGTTGTTGATCAGGTGTTGATTTCGCTGTTTGTCGGCGGTCACTCACTGGTGAGCGGGGTGCCGGGACTGGCGAAAACCTTGTTGATTCGCACGGTCGCCAACATCCTGGATTTATCATTCAAACGCATTCAATTTACTCCTGATTTGATGCCGTCTGACATCACCGGAACCGATGTGATTGAAGAAGACCGCGCCACCGGTCATCGCCAGATGCAATTTATTCGTGGTCCGCTGTTTGCCAACATCGTGCTGGCAGATGAAATCAACCGCACCCCGCCCAAAACCCAGGCGGCGTTACTTGAAGCCATGCAGGAAGGCAGCGTTACGGTTCAAGGCACGACTTATAATCTCCCGAAACCGTTTTATGTGCTCGCCACCCAAAACCCGATTGAAATGGAAGGCACCTATCCGTTGCCGGAAGCGCAACTCGACCGCTTTATGTTCAACATCCGTATCGGCTATTTGAGCGAAGATGATGAAGTCGAAGTGGTCAGCCGCACCACTTCGGTTCAGGAATTCAATTTTGAACAAAATGTTTCGGGTGAAGATATTCTCGCCTTTCAAAAACTGGTTCGCCGTGTACCGATTTCCGAAGCCGTAACCCGCTATGCCGTTAAACTGGTCACTGCAAGTCGCCCGGTTGTGGACGGCGCGCCGGATTTCATTAAAAAATGGGTGAACTGGGGCGCGTCGATTCGCGCTTCGCAATTTCTGGCGCTCGGCGGTAAAGCGCGCGCCGTCATCAGCGGGCGTTACAATGTCAGCGTTGAAGACATTCGCGCCCTCGCCTATCCGATTTTACGCCATCGCATTTTATTGAATTTCCATGCGGAATCCGAGCGCGTCAATTCAGATGATGTGATTAAACGGTTGATTGAAACGGTTCCCGCGCCAAAATCGGGGTTGTAGGGTTAGCAAATGTTGGTCGCAGTATTTTTCCTTTCTATCCAATTGAGTTTTTCTCAAACGGGTACAAATGCGAAAAAAAACGATAGGGATATAGCGCATCTGGTTGGGCAGCCAAAAACTTTAGCAGTTCAACAATCACCCTTGACCGAAAGTTCAGGAAAATGGATTGAAGGGAAGCGCGAAACCGTCAGTACCAGTAACTTCGATGAACAAGGGCGAATGCTTGAATTCAATTTTTATCCCAACGCCAAATCTTCGATTAAACGGGTAATGAGTTACGACCGCGAGGGCAACCGGCAGGAAAAACTGATGCGTTATCGGGTGATTGATGAAGCGACAAATAAATGCGAACTCATTGCTGACCCGACAACCTTTAATGTCGTTTTGATATTTGACACGGAAGGCAATCTCGTCGGCGAAGATAAATTCTCGCTTGGCGGAAACCTCATTGAAGAGAAGACCTATAAATTCGATACGGACAATAATCGTGAGGAATTAATCATCACCGGCGCCGATAAAGCTTTTTTGTCGAGGTGTGTCGAGGGGTTTGATGGGCGAGGTCGGGCTGTTGAAAAAACTTGTTTCGACGCCCAAGGCGCAATCCTTGTGAAAGAGACCTATGAGGGAATGGAATTTGATTCCAAAGGCAATTGGGTTAAGCGCGTTGAAACCATTAACCAGTTGAAAGACGGGAATCTCATCCCGATTAGTAAAATGGTCACCCATCGCGCCATTCATTACTATCCGCCCGCGCCGCCTGTCGTTGCGATTGAAAAGCCTTTGGAAGAAGCGAAAAAAGAATCTGAGACAAGCAAATCTCACCCCACCCCCATTCAATCTGCTCCGGTGATCAGTGAGGTGATTGCGGCGAAAGCCATTAAAAAAGTTGAACCGTCATACCCTTCATTTGCGCGCAGTATGGGGGTGAGTGGCAGTGTGACCATTGAGATTACCATTGATGAACGCGGAAAGGTTACGAAAGCCGAAGCCGTGAGTGGCCCACCGCAACTTCGTCAGGCGGGAATAGATGCCGCCAAACGCTGGGAATATCAACCGGCAACCGCCAATGGCAATCCGATTCCATCAACTACCAGAATCACATTTAATTTTGTGAGATAAAAAAACGTATGCCGATTGTCAGCCCAACAGGAACCCGTTATCTCGCGCCGGAAATTCTGGCGCGTATCAATTCATTGGAACTGATTGCCCGGTCAGTGGTCGAAGGGTTTATTTCCGGGCTTCATCGTTCACCCTACTTAGGCTTTTCAACCGATTTTGCGGAACACCGTCAATACATGCCGGGTGATGATTTACGTCACCTGGATTGGAAATTACTCGCCCGCACCGACCGTTTGTACATCAAAAAATATCAAGGTGATACCAATACTCAGATGATGGTGATGGTTGATACCAGCGGTTCGATGGGCTATGCGAGCAGTGAGGTGACTAAATTGCAATACGCCCAATACCTCGCTTCATCACTTGCCTATCTGGGTGTGCGGCAACATGATTCCGTGGGTTTGATTGCCTTCAATGAATCGGCAGTTGAGCACATTCCGGCACTGTCGCGCACCGGTCATTTGCGAACCGTACTGGGTGTGATTGAGCGGTTGCAGGCTAAACAGGGAACGGCGATTTCAGAACAACTGCATCGCATCGCTGAAATATTAAATCGCCGCAGCATCATCGTTTTGCTTTCGGATTTGTATGACGAGCCGCAAAAAGTTAAGGAAGGATTGGAGCACCTGAGATTTGAAGGCAATGAGGTCATCGTTTTTCAGTTAATGGACAAACGCGAAATTGATTTTGATTTCAAAGAGCCGGTGGTGCTCGAAGACCTCGAATCCGAAGAACAATTGCACGTTCAGCCGGAAACCTTGCGCGACGAATATTTGCGAATCATCAACGCGCATATTGAAGCCATCCGTGAAGCCGCGACCGCCAACCGGGTTGATTATGAATTGTTGAAGACCAATGAACCGTTAGACCAGGCGCTTTCAGCCTATTTGAACCGGCGTTCGCATTTTGGTTAAGGTGATTGAGATGAGCAAAAGATTGTTTGATGATACGGATGAGGCGACTGAAAAAGTTCTCATTGAACTGACTCGTCAAATGCCCGACTGGAAAAAATTTCAACAAATTGACTCGCTAACCAATGCGTGCAGGCAAATGACGCTTAATGGTATCAAGAGCCGTTATCCTGATGCTGACGAAACTGAAATTAGAAAAAAATTTGCTGGATTACTTTATAAATGTGAAAACCTCATCACAAGTGGCGATTGAACCCGAATTAGGAGCGTACAAAATGAACAATCCAGCAACAGCAGTTTTGCTGCGCGTCGTTGAAAAGCTCGACGACTTGAATATCCCATATGTCGTCGGTGGTTCTTTTGCCAGTTCTTTACATGGTATGGCGCGAGCTACGAACGATGTTGATTTCGTAGTTGCAATCTCTCTGAAGCAAGTGAAAGCCTTTGTCGCGTCATTTGAAAATGAGTTTTACCTTGATGAACAAGCAATTATCAAGGCGATTCAACTCAAAAAATCCTTTAATATGATTCACCTCGAATCAATCTTTAAGGTGGATATGTTTATCGCTAAATTTGGAGGGTTTCAGGAACAAGAACTTAAACGACGACAGTTGCAGCAGGTTTCTCAACATGCTGAAGATCGGGCATATATTGCCAGCCCCGAAGATACTATTCTGGCAAAATTAGATTGGTATCGAAAAGGCAATTTTACCTCTGATAAACAATGGCAAGATATTGCAAGTATTATCAAAATTCAGGGTGATAAATTAGACATTGATTATTTGAAACAATGGTCAAAGGAGCTTGGTTTAAGTGGACTGCTTGACAAAGCCTTGAGCGAATCTTTTGGTGAATAACGGATTAAGATATTCAGCCTTATCTCAAATTGAAATTTATAATCGGAAACTCTAATGGCATTTTTAAATCCATTTTTTTTGGTCGGCGTTTTAGCAGCGGGTATTCCTATTCTCGTGCATCTGGTCAGGCGTACACGCGCCCAGAAAGTTTTTTACCCGTCGCTGATGTTTCTTAGAAAAATCGAGCAGAAGACGGTTCGCCGTCGCCATTTGAGAAACTGGTTGCTGCTGGCGTTAAGGTGTCTCGCCATTATGCTGCTGGCGCTGGCGTTCGCCCGTCCCTATTTTACCAACAGCCGGATGCAGGCAGCGACCGCTACCCAAAACAGCGTGATATTGATTGATGCTTCCGCGAGTATGCGCTATGCGGATTATTTTGAACGCGCCAAAAAAGCGGTTCGCAATGTTATTGATAACGCCGCAAATGGCGAACATCTCGCGCTTGTCAGTTTTACCCAGAGCTATGAAATACTGCGCCCGTTGAAAAACGATAAAGCCGAACTCCATCAAATCCTCGACCAGTTAAAACCGACGCTTGCTGCAACCGATTATTTACAGGCGATTCAAGCGGGCGATGCGATTTTGAAAGAGACCGGAAAAGGCGACCGCAAAATTTACCTGATTTCCGATTTTCAAAATTCCGGTTGGAACCGCGCGACCACGCAACCCAAAATTGCTGCGGATGTGAAATTGATTCCGATTGATGTCGGGGAAACGGCTGTGACCAACTTGGCAATTACTGATGTGAAAGCCGACCCGGTAATCTATACTCAAAAATATTCCGGCAAGGTCACCGCCATAGTAAATAATTTCGGCAATGAAATTTTCGACGGCACGGTGGATTTCAAATTAAACGATCTGGCGGTTGAGCGCAGAGAAATCTCGCTTGATGGCAGGGCTTCCAAAACCATCGAATTTACCGGCTTCAATGTTCCCGATGGTTCAAATCGCGCCAGCATCGAAATCACCAATGACAGTTTTAATTTCGATAACAAAAACCATTTCATCATTCGTCGTGAAAACCAGACCAGGATTCTGGCGATTGAGACGCCGTCGCGTGGTCGCAGCGAAAGCCTCTACCTGCAACAGGCGCTACTTGCCGGTGAGAACAATCGCTTTGAACTTACTTTGAAGTCGCCGGGCAACGTAAACCCGGATGAATTGAATGAATACCGCGCCATCATCATCAATGATGTCGTGACGTTAAGTGATCAGCTTTCAGGCGCGATAAAAAATTTTGTCGAGCGTGGTGGCGGGTTGATTATCGCCGCAGGCAAACATGCCGAGGCGAGCGATTATAACCAGAATTTTAAAGGCATCATACCTGCTACTCTCTCCGATGTCGCGCAAACTCGCGGCGGCTACGCTTTGATGAGTCAGATTAAAGCTGACCATCCGGTGTTCAGCCCGTTTTCAAAAAGCGGTCGATTAACCTCTACGCGGGTTTATTCCTACCATCGCGTTGAGCTTAAAGAGACGGCGGCGGTGCTTGCGGCATTGGATGATGGCAGCCCTGTTTTAATCGAGGGGTTGGCAGGTCGCGGAAAGGTTTTGTTGATGACCACCACCCTCGACACCGCCTGGAATGATTTGCCGCTGACGCCGATGTTTTTACCGCTGGTTCGCCAGATGCTGGAACATCTGACCGGCGATGAAGGCACGATTGCTTACAAGGTCGGTCAGGTGTTTACTGCGCCACCGGATGCGGAAGGCAATTATCCGGCGGTTGAAAACCCGTTGGGTGGTCGTGTTGAAGATGCTCGCAGAACTGCTTCAGGCGAACTTGCCATTGATGCCATTGAGACAGGCTTTTATCGTTTGCGTTACCGGGAAAAAGCCGAAAATGCGGCGGTTAATATCGATGCCAGAGAATCGGATTTTACCAGGTTGAATACCAATGAATTGATTGCCGGGGTTACGCAAAACCCTGATGACAATATTCAACCGATTGCCTCAAGCCATCAAACCCAAGAGGAACTCGAGTCCAAACAACGTTGGTGGTTGCCGTTAATCATTCTGGCGCTCTTATTTTTTGTTGCAGAAGCGATACTGGCACGCCGCATTCGCATCGCGAAACTTGTCAGTTAGCTTCCTGACATTTATCAAGAGCGGAAAAATTTATTTTTGAATGAATGGGTTTGGAAGTGTCAGTTACAGGTTTACATTTTACAAAACGCGGGGCTTGCAAAAACGATGGTATCCTGAAAAACTACTTGTGCGTTCCTGATTCAGTGCAACCAGCCCTAAGACAATTTGCGATGAGCAAGGATCAATAATTCACTATCGGTATTTTCTTCGATGGTGATTGTCTTTGAAGCCTGGACAAGGATTTTGATTTCAGTGGAACAGATAATTTGAAACCCGGTCGATAAATTACCAAGGGGGATTATGTGATGCGTCCTCAACAATCGAAAATCAATGAAGTCATCGGTAAAGTTCGCGCGCGAATTAAAACCCGGCAAGTGTTGTTTGGGGTTTTAATCACGCTGGCGATTGCGGCTGTTACCTTCATTTCAGCGGCGGTTTTAGCCAATCGGTTTTATTACAAACCCAATCTATTGGTGGCGCTTCGCATCATTCCTTTTCTACTGACTCTGAGTTCGGCAATCTGGTTGGTGATGTTGCCGCTTCGCAAACGCATTGGCGACATACAAATTGCACGATTAATCGAAGAAAAAGTCCGTTTGGATGACCGCGTGACAACGGCAGTCGAGTTTGCTGAAAATGAAAAAAATGCCTCGCCCGCCATCTTAACCCGCCTGAGAAAAGATGCCGATGAAAGACTGGCGAATGCTGACCTGAATCGCATCGTTGACCCGCGTCAGGCTTACGGATACGGCGCAGGCGCTTTAATTCTGCTTGCCGCGCTCATTGGTTCGATGTGGATTTCCAAACCGGTGTCAGGCGGCATCGGCAGGCTGTTCGGCGGACTTACGGATACGGCATCCGCCGATGCGATGTTTATCGAAATCCTTCCGGGGAATGCCAAAGTTCCGCGTGGTTCCGATCAACGGTTGAAAGCTTTGCTTCGCGGGTTTGACGCGAGTGTAGCGCAAATTTTCATTCGCAAGATGAGTGATGCCAACTGGCTGGCAACGGCGATGGAGCCTGCGAAAAACCTCAACGAATTTCAACACACGATTTTCAATATTCAGGATTCGATTGTCTATTATGTCGAATCGAATAATATTCGTTCGCCGGAATACACGCTCGAAGTCGCCGACCTTCCATATGTCAAACAACTTGATCTGGTTTTAAATTTCCCGGCTTTTTCCGGGCTTCCTTCCAAGAAAATCGAAAACGGCGGAGAGGTCGCGGCATTAAAAGGCACGGTCGTTTATGTGACGGCGATTCTCAGCGGAAAAGTTAAATCAGCCCGCATCGTTTTAAATGACGGCAGCAAATTTGAAATGTCGCCGGATTTGGAAAATGCGCCGGAAAACGAGATTCGGTTTGTCGGGTCATTTACCGTGACAAAAGAGGGAACCTATAAAATCGAAATCACCAGCGAAGAAGGCGAAAAGTATAACGGTTCAAATGAATATGACATCACCCTGCTTGAAGATGCGCCGCCGACGGTGCTTTTCGATAAACCCGGACGCGATGCCAAAGTTACCAACATTCAGGAAGTTTTCACACAGGCGCGCGCCGAAGATGATTTCGGGGTTGCTGCAATCGAACTCTTTTATCAAGTGAATGGTGGCGAAGAAAAACACGTCGCTTTGCAGGATTTGAAACGCGATGAGCCGAAAACCTTAACCGGGTCTTATACATTTTTCCTCGAAGAATTGGGTTTGCAGGTCGGCGATTTTGTCTCCTATTACGCCAAAGCCAAAGACAACAGCGGTCAGGAATCCACTTCGGATATTTATTTCATGGAAGTGCGACCGTTTGAGCGTGAATTTCGCCAGTCGCAACAACAGGGGCAAGGGCAGGGACAGGGCGAGCAGGATTCAAACGCGCTGGCAAAAAAACAACGCGAAATTATTGCCGCTACTTTCAGAGTTCAGCGGGAAGAGAAAACCTACACGCCCGAAGAAAAGGACGAGAATTTCGGCACCGTGACGCTGAGTCAGGAAAAACTCAAAGGTGAAGCCGACCAGTTAATCGAGCGCATTCGACGGCGTATGGGCGCTCAGTTAAACAGCAATCAGCAATTTGCCCAGTTGGTTGAATATTTAACCAAGGCTTCTGCGGAGATGGATATTGCAAAAGACAAATTGCGCGAGAAATCGACGAAAGATGCGCTGCCCCCGGAACAACGGGCGTTGCAGCAATTGTTGAAAGCCGAAGCGGTTTTCCGCGAGATGCAAATTGCTCAGGGACAAGGGCAGGGGCAAGGGCAGCAGCAACAGGATCGTGACCTGGCGGATTTATTTGAACTGCAACTCGACAAGATGAAGAACCAGTACGAGACCGTTCAACGACAGCAACAGTCGCAACAGAATCAGGAACAGGATGAACTGGCTCGTAAAATGGAAGAGTTGTCGAGACGGTTGCAAAAAGAACTCGAAGGGCGTCAGCGTTCGCAGATGCAACAACAAGGCGGCGGTGGTGGCGGTTCGCAACGCCAACAACAGGAAATGATTGAAGAGTTGCAGAAGATGGCGCGTCAACTTGAAAAATTGTCGCGTGATCGCCGTGACCAGAAAATGCAGGAAGCCGCGCAACAATTGCGCCAGGCGGCAGAAGATTTGAAACGCTCACAGTCGCAATCGGCTCAATCGCAGAATTCGCAACAATCGAGCGGCAATCAATCGGACGCCAATTCCGCAATGCAACGCGCCCAACAGCGATTGCAACAGGCTCAGCGCATGATGAATTCCGCCAACCAATCGCGCGGTCAACAAAATGTTCAACAACTTCGCCAACGCGCAGAAGAGGCGATTAAGAAACAGAATGATATTCAACGAAGCGTCGATGAGTTGAGCCGCAATGGGCAAAGCGGCAATCAGGAGAAGAAAGACCAACTCGCCGAGCGCAAACAAACCTTAGCCGATCAGGTCGCAGGGCTTGAACAGGACATTGACCAAACGGCGCGCAATATGGGTTCCGAAAAACAACAGGCTGCCGATAAATTGCGCGATGCCGCCAATGCCATTCGTCGCAATCGCATTCCCGATAAAATCAAACAGAATAAAGAATTGATTGATCGCGGTTATATGGATCAAGCGAAAGAACGCGAAAAGGTTATTCAGGGAAATCTGGAAGAAGTATTGAAAAATTTGCAGGCTGCCGAGGGCAATGCCAATCGCCGTCAAGGTGATAGCGGTGAAGAGGCGATGAATAAAGCCCGTGAGATTGCCGATAGTTTGGAATCCCTGCGTCGCAAGATGGACGGACAACAGGGGCAGCAGAATCAAAACGGGCAACCGGGAGAGCGAGGTCAACAAAACCAACAGGGCGGTCAACCAGATCGTCAAAATCAACAAGACAACCAACAAGCGCAGAATGGACAACAGGGAAATCAAAGGGGCAATCAGCAAGGGCAGCAACAAGCTCGAAATGGGCAACAGGGTAATCAACAAGGACGCAATCAACAGGGTCGCCAACAGGGCAATCAACAAGGTCAGCAAGCGAATGGTCGCCAACAAGGTGGTCAACAACAAGGCGGACAACAGTCAGGTCAACAAGGCAGTCGGCAACAGGGACAGCAACAAGCTCAGGGTGGTCGTCAACAAGGCGGACAGCAGCAAGGCGGACAACAACCGGGTGGACAACAGGGGCGTAATAATCAACCCAGTAATTCGACCAATCCTGAAATGCAATCGGAATTTATGGGCGGTGGCGGACCGCCGCGCACAGGTGACCGTCAACTCGACAGTGAACTCCGTCAAAGAGAATCGGATTTGCGTGAATTGAAACAAATGTTGAAAAATAATCCCGATTTGGGACGTGAAGTGGATCGCGCCATTGATGCGCTTCATCGCATCAACCCCAATCCGTTTAACGACCCAGCGCAAATGGCGCTGCTCAAGAGCGAGATTATTGACCCGCTGCGCCAGATTGAATTCGAGTTGGCGCGCCGGCTTGCGGCAAAACAGGGCAATCGCAATGGCGCAATAAACGATGGGGAAGCGCCTGATCGGTATCGCAAACAAATCGAAGATTACTATCGTCGATTGTCATCGCGTAATCCGAATGAAAAGAAATAACCCGAATAATTGGAGAGATAATTGATGAAATTCAAAGCGTTGATGCTTTCAATCAGTTTAATCGCATTTTTTTCAACGAGCGTGGTTCCGGCAACTCAGGCGAAAGACCATAAAGAGTTTGCCGCCTTGAGTGCGCGGCTTTCGGAATCGGGAGGGTTTTTCGATTCCGATAATTTGATTTCCAATGAAACGTCCTACCTCCATGTGTTTGGCAAACTGAACGAATTTAAAACCAAAGGCGGTGTCTATATCGGTGTCGGGCCCGATCAGAATTTTACCTATATTGCCAAAATTCGCCCGACCCGCGCCATTATGCTTGATATTCGTCGAGATAATTTGTTGCATCATCTGTTTTTCAAAACCCTGTTCATTCAGGCGCGTAGCCGCATCGAATACCTCAGCCTGTTATTTGGAAAACCGTTTCCTAAAACCAAAGGTTGGGAAGAGAAAGATATAAAAGGGTTGGTCGAGTACATTGATTCCACGCCTTCGGATCAAAAATTATTCGATAAAACCCTAGAAACGGTTCGCCGTGAAGTGCAAAAATATGACCTTAAACTTTCGGAAACCGACCTGAGAACCATCGAAACCATTCAACAAGCTTTTTATAGCGCAGGACTGGATATTCGCTATTCGAGCCACAATCGCCCGCCGCGCTCAATCTATCCGACTTACAGAGACTTGCTTCTGGAAAAAGATTTAACCGGACAACAGAACAATTACCTCTGTCGGGAAGATGACTGGCAGTTTTTAAAACGCCTGCAGGAACAGGATTTGATTATCCCTTGCACCGGCGATTTAGCGGGAACCCAGGCAATGAAAGCGGTAGCCAAATATGTGAATGAATTGAAAGAAAAAGTCTCGGCTTTTTATGTTTCAAATGTCGAATTTTATGTTCATCGCCAAGGACAATACGACAAGTTTATTGAAAATGTCGCGGCTTTGCCGATTGATAAAAACAGCCTGATTATTCGCAGTTATTTCAATTATTACGCGCCGCTGCATCCGCAATATGAACCCAATCATTTCAGCACGCAATTGTTGCAACGCATCGAAGATTTATTGAAGATGTGCAAAGCCGGTGAATGTGAAACCTATGAAAACGTGGTGACCAAATATTCCATCCCCTTGCGGTGATTGATTGCGGGCGCACAGGTTGATTGCGTAAGGTTTACATTTTTTAATTTTCTTTTTCATATCGGGGCGGTCTATGACCGCCTTTGATTTTCCCTGAAAGTTGGGGTTTTGATGAAGGTCGTAATTTTAGGCGATGTGGTCGGCAACCCCGGTCGCGCGGTTTTGTGTCAATCAATCAGACAATTAAAAAAACAGTATGAAGCCGAATTTGTCATTGCCAACGTCGAAAATGCTGCGGATGGCGCAGGGATTAATACAAAAATCGGTGAAGAGATGCTGACAGCGGGCGTCGATGTTATGACCTCCGGCAATCACATCTATGATAAAAAAGAGGGCATCGCTTACATCGAAAATCAGCCAAGATTATTACGTCCGGCAAATTACGCCTCGGAAACACCCGGACGCGGCGTGTGGTTTGGGGCAACCGAATCCGGCACGCCCATTGCCGTCATTAATCTTCAAGGGCGCATTTTTATGCCGCCGACCGATTGTCCTTTTAAAATGGCGGATAAATTAATTGGCGAGGTGGCTTCACGCGCCAGAATCATTATCGTTGATTTTCATGCCGAAGCAACCTCGGAAAAAATTGCTTTCGGTCGTTATGTTGATGGTCGGGTGTCTGTCGTTGTCGGAACGCATACCCATGTGCAAACTGCCGATGAACAGATTTTCCCGAAGGGCACCGCCTACATTACCGATTTGGGCATGACCGGTCCGCACGATTCGGTTATCGGGGTGCAGTCGCAGGTTGTCATCCAACGATTTCTTCGTGGAATGCCTATTCGATTTGAACCTGCAACCGGTGATGCGCGGGTCAGTGGCGTCGTCGTCGAAATCGAAGAACAATCCGGCAAAGCCATTAGCATTGAACGGATTCAAGGCTAAATGATATGTGTAATTCCGGTGGGTGATTTTCTTTGGAGGGTTGTAAAGAGTTGCAGCTTTCGCGTAATTCTAAAATCTGTAAAGGGGTGGTGATAAAACCAACCGCTTCAGATTTGGCAATAACGGTTCCTTGAAGTATGAAAGTTATTATTGCCCGATGGTATTTTTTGAGTGAAAATGGCAACAATCGGCTGACAACTGATACCCTCCCTTCGGGTAATAACCTCGCAAAAATAGCAGTGGAGTTGAACAATGAATGAGAATATTTTTCGTGAATATGATATTCGCGGAGTTGTGGGAAAAGATTTAACCGAAGATTCGGTGTATCGCGTAGCGCGCGCCATCGGCACCTTTTATCGAAAGCGCAACATCACCCGCGTGAGCTTGGGTCGCGACGCTCGCGAGAGTTCACCGATATTTCGCGACATCATGATTCATGGGTTGAATGAATCAGGGTGTGATGTTGTCGATATTGGCATGGTGCCGACCCCTTTGCTCTATTACTCGCTGTTTACCGATAGCCTTAATGTTGATGCGGGCGTCATGATAACCGGCAGCCATAACCCTGCCGATAATAATGGTTTTAAAATCTGTTTCAATAAGAGTTCAATTTATGGCGAGCAAATCAAGGAAATTAAATCCTATGCCTTGTCCAAAGAGTTCGCCACCGGACAGGGAAGTTCGACCGAACGCGACATTGTGCCGTGTTATTTCAAATTTCTAAAATCAAATATCAAACTCGGCAATCGTAAATTGAAAGTTGTCGTGGATGCCGGAAATGGCATGGGCGGAATTATCGGCGCGCCGCTTTACAGACAAATGGGATGCGAAGTTGTCGAATTATTTTGCGAGCCGGACAGCCGCTTTCCCAACCACCACCCCGACCCGACAGTAATCGAAAATATGCAACACGCCATTAAAGCCGTCCACGAACATTCGGCGGATTTGGTGATTGCCTTTGATGGCGACGGCGACCGCATCGGTGTGGTTGATGAAAAAGGCAAAATCATTTGGGGCGATCAATTGATGGTCATTTTTTCACGCGCCATTTTAAAAGAAATTCCCGGCGCTACTTTTATTGCCGAAGTGAAGTGTTCAAAAACCCTGTTTGATGACATTGCCAAACACGGCGGCAATGCGGTGATGTGGAAAGTCGGGCATTCGTTAATCAAAGCCGCAATGAAGGAAAAACAAGCGGTACTTGCCGGTGAAATGAGCGGGCATATCTTTTTCGCCCATCGCTACTTCGGTTATGACGATGCGGTTTATGCAGGGGCGCGGTTACTGGAAATTTTATCGAATACCGAGCAACCGTTGTCCGCGCTTCTGGAAGATTTACCCAAAACCATCAACACTCCGGAAATCCGTTTTGATTGTCCCGATGAGAAAAAATTTGACATCGTTAAACTGTTGACCGAAGCCTTTAAACAAACCCACGAAGTCATCGACATTGATGGCGCGCGGATTTTGTTTGAACACGGTTGGGGGCTGGTTCGCGCTTCTAATACTCAACCGGTATTGGTTATGCGTTTTGAAGCCGAAAGCGAAAACCATTTGACTGCTATCCGAAATGCCGTTGAAGCCAAATTGAACGAACTGGTTCACGAGTAAAAAATAAGGAGCGGAAGATGAATTCCCGCTCCTTATCCGTTTCAAAATACCTCAAGATACTTCAAACCCGAACCCGTATTGAATAAAACAATTCGTTCGTCTTTGGCTACCTGATTGTTATCAATCATTTTTTTCAACGCCGGTAAAAGCGCGCCGCCTTCGGGAGCCACAAATATTCCTTCCGAAGATGAGATGGTTTTGGTGCCCTCAATCAATTCCGCGTCGGTAACTGAAATGGCGGTGCCGCCGCTTTTGCGAATGATGTCGAGCATAATAAAATCGCCAACCGCTTTGGGTACACGTAACCCTGATGCCACAGTATGGGCGTCAGGAATGTCTGCTCCCACTGTTGCGCCCGCCGCAAAGGCTTTGACAACCGGCGCGCAACCGTCGGCTTGAACGCTGACCATACGCGGACGACGCGAATCAATCCAACCCATTTGCTCCATTTCATCGAAGGCTTTCCACATGCCGATAAGCCCAGTGCCGCCGCCCGTCGGATAGAGAATCACATCCGGTAATTGCCAGTTCATCTGCTCGGCTACTTCATAGCCCATCGTTTTTTTGCCTTCAACACGGTAAGGTTCTTTCAACGTCGAAACGTCAAACCAACCTTCGGCTTCTTTCCGTTCTGCGACAATCTTGCCGCAATCGGTTATCAGTCCGTTTATCAAAGTGACCTTTGCGCCCATCAGTTGGCATTCGATGATATTGGCTTTAGGGGTATCCTGCGGCATGAAAATATAAGCCGGGAGTCCGGCTTTGGCGGCATAGGCGGCAAGCGCGCCGGCGGCATTTCCTGCCGAGGGAACGGCTAATTTTTTAGCCCCTAATTCCTTCGCCATCGAAATCGCGACCGCCATTCCACGAGCTTTGAATGAAGCCGTCGGATTCAAGGATTCGTCTTTAATAAAGAGGTTGGTTAATCCGAGTTGTTCGCCTAAACCTTGAGCTTTGATGAGCGGTGTCATGCCTTCTCCGAGGCAAAGTTTGTTGGCGTCATTATCAACCGGTAAAACTTCGCGGTAACGCCAGAGGGTTGATTCGCGTGCGGCAAGCCGGTCTTTGGTTAAACTCTGAGCGGCTTTCGCCAAATCATAAGCGACCATTAAGGGTTTGCTGCAAGCGGGACAGAGATTATAAAGGCGACGGGGTTCGTATTCTTTCCCGCAGCCTGAGCAATAAAGATGTGTAATGTTCATTATTCACCTCAAATTTAATAGGAAAGCCGGTCAGTATAACTTTACCCATTGCCATCATCAACTTGTCGCAAGCTTTCCGGCGATGGTAGATTCGATTTTAAACCAATTTGAAAGGATTAATTTATGGCAAATAAGAAAGCAGTCATCGAAACCGATAAAGGCAACATCACCATCGAACTCTACGAAGACAAAGCGCCAATTACGGCGGGCAATTTTATTGATCTGGTGCAAAAAGGATTTTATAACGGCTTAACATTTCACCGCGTCGAGCCCAATTTCGTTATTCAAGGCGGTTGTCCGCTGGGAACCGGAACCGGCGGTTACATCGACGAAACCGGCCGCGAACGAAGAATCAAACTTGAAGTGTCAAGAGAACTGCCGCACGGCGATGCCGGTGCGATAGCGATGGCGCGGTCATCAAATCCCGACAGCGCCTCAAGCCAGTTTTATATCACGCTTGCGCCCACACCATTTTTAGATATGAATTATGCAGTCTTTGGTCGTGTGCTTGATGGCATGGATACGGTCAATCAAATTCGTCGCGGCGATAAGATGACCAAAGTCGCACTGGTTGATTGATTTGGTTGGCAAACAAAAAAGGGTAGCGATAAAGCCTACCCTTTTTTATTGGGGATGAAAGTCTAAAACAGTTGGTGATGGATTTCACCTGAATGCCGTTGAAAAGCGGTCAAAGACCGCTTTTCAACTCACGTAAAGTGCTTTGTATCTCTCGCAAATTTAAAATAGCCAAAGTTCCGGGCGTAATGAATGCCAGAGTTTTTCGGCAATAATAAATCCTACCGATTGACGACCGAATGAAATACGGGCAAAGCCGGTCATTCCGGGTCTCAGCATGCCATCGGAATTTTCAACCATCACTTCGACCGGGTAGAACCGCTGCCCGTTTTGATTGGCAATCGGTTCGGCATTGATTTTTGAAACCCGTCCGGTAAAGGTTCGACCGGGCACGGTTTTTAATTTAAAGCGAACCGAACTTTCCAACCGGACATTACTGATTTCACGTTCGCTGACTTCTATCTTCAAAAGAAATTTTTCCAGTTCACCGATGCGACAAATCTCATCACCTTTGTTGTAATGACGACCAGTGGTTTTTTGTAAATCTTCACCCAGCACGACGCCTGCGCGCGGCGCTGTGACATTCATACCATCATATTCGCGTTGTAAAATTTCCTGACGGATTTTCAAGGCTTCGAGTTGTTGACGATTGGAATGCAATTCGGCTATCAAGGCTTCAAAATTTGAACGGGCAGCGCGAGCTTCGGTTTCTGCAACCAGAGAACCGGTTTCCGTGCTGGCAGTCAAGCGGCGATGGTCAACTTTGGCAGCTTCCAAACGGGCGCGCGCCGATTGCAATTCTTTTTCGCTGATGCGCATGGCGGCAATTGCCCGGTCATAAATTTGCGAACCGACCAGTCCTTGTTCAAATAATTTTTTATAGCGTTCGACTTCTCGGCGATTGTGTTCAAGTTCGGTTTGTTTCAATTCGATTTCCGATTGCAAGATGGCAAGCGATGGCGGAAGCGATGTTGCCTCTGTTGCATTAGCCCTGATTTGTTGGGATTCCGATTGGTATTCTTCGAGAAGGCGTTTGCGTTCGGTTTCTTTCAAATTAGCTGACAGCAGGAGTTCGCTTTTGACCTTCAATTCATCTTCAATCCGCGCATTGTTGGCATTCAAGCGTTGAATTTCCGAGTTGATTTGTGTCAGTTTATCTTCGATTTCAGGATTTGCGAGTCGGGCAATTTTTGAACCTTCGGCAATCGTGTCTCCCTGCTGAACGAATATTTCAGCCAGTACCGCATCAGTGTTGGCTCTGGCGATGCCTTCACGACCGGGCGGTAATTGCAGCGTGCAATCGCTACCGGTTGAGGCTTCCCAGGGAGTAAATAGAATGGCAAAAATCAGTAACGCAAAAGCGCCTTTGAGAACAGTGCTGCGTTTAATGCTGATTCTAGCGCCGGGTGTTTTGCTTCCCGGTTTAACGGATGACGATTGATGAAACGGTTGCTCAGTAGACATCGGATTTGCTCCTTTCATCGAAGCGGATTTGAAAGCTAAAAACCAAACCTGCAAATTCCGAGCGATGGGAATCCACCACCTTTTGGTTAATAAGCCAGCCAGACCCAGGGTTATCCCTGCGCCGAAAAATCTCAGGTTATCCAATAACCAGGCTCCCGCTAAATTCAAAATGAAATAAATCAGCAGGATTGAATAGAGGATCGAGAGAATCCAATAGGAGAAAAAAAGTAGCGGGCGAGTAGGTTGAAATTTTTTTGCGGTTGAATTTCCAAGAAATTTTTCGATGAATGAGTGGATGTAATGACTGGATGCCGTTTGTAAGTTTGAAATATTCAAGGCTTGTGACAGCGCGTAATAGCCATCCAGTTTTATCAACGGATTGCAGTTCACCAATATATTTAAAGTCCCACCCAGAAGTACCAGAAAACTGAAATCCGCGATTAGCGAAAAGGGGGTTGCTAATAACCATAGCATCGCTGCCAGGGCACTCACACACAGTTGCCAGTAAATACCCGCAGCGATAACCCAGAGGCGTTGACTTTTGGTTTTCAAACGATAAATATCCGAAACATTACAATAGAAAGCCGGCAGGACGTAATAAATCATCAATACGCCCATCTCTTCAACATCGCCGCCAAAGTGTTTGCAAGCCCAGCCGTGCGCGAATTCATGCAGCACGGTAATCGACAGGGTGAACAGGATGATTGAAGCAAACCCATATTCTTTATAGGTGTATAGCGTATAGTTGGAAAATTCATCAGCCCTGACGATCAATCCAAGAAGCACGAACCCCATGACAAGAAATGACAGGATGATAAACGGTTTGGATAAAAGCCAGCCAAAACGTCTCTCTAACCAGTTTAAAAACCGGCTGGGGTTGAATAATTTGATACGCCTGTAAAGTTCCGTTTTATCGCTTTGCGGTGAAATACCAGGCGGGTTATTGCCATCGAGGAGTCCAAGCGAGTCGAGTCTGGTTAAAAACTTGATTAAGGTTGGAACTGTTGCTTTGGGCGCTGTTTGACGGCGTCCGCCTTGTGCAATATCCGATAGCGTTTGGGTTCCATCCAACTGTTTGAAAATCAGATATTCGGGGAGCCTTAATAAGAAATATTTGGCATTGAGTTTATTTCTAACGATGTAACGTGTCGTCTCACCTTCGGTTTGTTCGGTCACATCAACGGCATCGGAAACCTTAGGTGGATACCGGCAAAACTGAATTTCATTTTGCGGCTCTTTAAACATGAGACATCCCAAATTATGCCGAACCCATTAATAATCGGGGTCGGGTTAGCTGCTTGAGGTTAATTGATGGTTGAATTTTCGATAATCCTGCCGGTTGATGCCATACTTGTCGAAGACATAGCCATAGTGGGCTTCGATATTCTCATAAATCATCCCGATTTTTTCAAGGACACGTTTCGACGCCTGATTTTCAGGTCTGGTATAGGCGATGGCGCTTTCGATACCGACAACCTCGAATCCATATCCGAGACAGGCGGCAGCGGCTTCGGTGGCTAATCCCCGACCCCAGTATTCCTGAGCAAACATATAGGCGATTTCCGGTATTTTACGAATCATGGTGAACCCGCAAAAACCGATAAGAGTTTTTGACGGTTTATCAATCACTGCCCATTTACCGAGATGATGTTCTTGCCAGTAGGCATCAATATAGCGGTTGAGGAGGGCTTCTGTTTCTTCTTTTGAAGGCGGGTCTCCTTCGCCAAAAAATTTGATGACTTCCGGGTTTGAGAAGATTCGATAAAGGGCATCATAATCATTCGAGGCAAATCTTCGTAACCGTAATCGTTCGGTTTCAATTTCCGGGACGATAAAAATCGCATTATCGCCGGATACCATATCCGAAAAATTTAGATTAAGTTTGGGGAGGTTTCTTAACATTTGATTTTGCCTTTCATAAAAAGAGAAACGCGGCGATTAAGAGCAAGTATCGTCACGAGCGGGGGTAGGGTGTCGTTGACGTAGGCTCATAATCGCCGCGCATTTTGAGATTCTTGTCGGCTTAGTTGACAATCAAGATTCCAGGTGCAACCACCTCTTCCATTTCGACGATTTCCAACTCCACTAACAATTCACCATCGTTATTGATCATTTCGTTAATCATTTTCCACATCTCCTTTAATTTTTTTTGTTTCGCGCGACATACCATATGGCAACGTTTGTGCCATTCGCTTGTGGAACCTCTGAAATCGCTTAGGCTGTTTGATTGCAACAGTTTGATTGGATGAGATGAATTCCGGGTCTTGGGCGGGAACTGTGTAGCTGCTACACAGTTCCCGCCCAAGACCCGGTAAATCTCAGATAAATTAAATTATTTATTCAATTAAGGAAAACTGTGTAGCAGCTACACATCTGTGTAGCTGCTACACAGTTCCCTGAAGTCGTTCGGTTGAGGCGGAATCGAT